>JALHUF010000002.1 GCA_022866195.1 Terriglobia bacterium | reverse complement strand
CATCTGAGCTGCTACGCAGCAGATTCTGTAGCGCCGGCGTCCTCGCCGGCGAATCGGGCGGCGATGGGGACGACTCGTCCCGACCTGTCGGGATCGCCGCTACAGCCTCCCTCCAGACCGCGCGGAGCCCAGACTCCCCATCTGGATGCCCTGGCAGCGCGCGGCGTGCGCTTCGCTCACGCCATCGCCCAGGTGCCGCTGACCCTTCCTTCTCACGCCTGCATGTTCACCGGCACTTATCCCGAAGTTCATCAACTGCGCGATATGGGCGGGTTCGTGCTCGACCCGAAGCACCTGACGCTGGCGCGCATGTGCCGGACTTCGGGCTTCCAGACCGCCGCCTTTGTGGGTTCGAAAGCAGTTGGGCGCCAGTTCGGTCTTCAGCAGGGATTTGACGTTTACGATGACCGGATGACTTCGCACGACGAGGAAGCAAAACTTCCCGGGGTCTTCCCCGAGCGGCGCGCCGCAGTCACTACCGACCGGGCCATTGACTGGTTGAAGCAAGTCGGGCGACAGAGGTTCTTCCTCTGGGTTCACTATTATGATCCTCACGACCCGTATGACCCGCCGGAGCCCTTCAAGAGCGCCTACCGCGAAGATCCGTACTCCGGCGAAATCGCCTACACCGACGCGCAGGTTGGCCGCCTGCTGGCCTCTCTCGACCAACTGAATCTCCGCGAGCGCACGCTGGTCATCGCGCTCGGGGACCACGGCGAAGGCTTGAACGACCATGGCGAGCAGACGCATGGCATCTTCCTCTACGACGACACCCAACAGGTTCCCCTTCTGATGGCGGGCCCGGAAGTACCGCGCGGCAAGATAATCTCGCCCCAGGTGCGCACGATTGATCTGCTGCCGACGGTGGCCGAGTTTCTCCGTCTTGCGGCCAATCCGGCGACGCAGGGCGTAAGCCTGTGGCCGATGATCGAACGCGGCCAGGCTCTCCCCGGCAAGGGTACGAACTACGCCTACATTGAGACGCTCTATCCCAAGACCTACATGAACTGGTCCGAACTGCGCGGCATGCGGACCGATCGCTGGAAGTTCATCCTGGCGCCACGTCCCGAGCTCTATGACCTGGAACGCGACCCGGGGGAAAAGGAAAATGTCATCGCTCGCCACCCCGCTGAGGCCGACCACTTGCAGAAGAAGATCTGGGAGATTATTGGTCCGGCGGCCCGCGACCAGAAGCTCAGCTATACGCCCCTCAATCGCGAGACGCGGCAGGAACTGGAGTCCCTAGGCTACGTTAGTGCCGGGACCCCGCGCGAAATCGTCCTCAACATGACGGGACCCGACCCCAAAGACCGTCTGTCCACCCTTACCGCTATGCGGCAGTACAGCCACTTCATGAAGCTTCGGGCGTATGCGCAGGCCGCCCGCGCCGTGCAAGCCGCGGTCCGCAACGACCCGACCAATCCCTTGGTCCGCCTCTATCTGGCCGCCTCCTACGAGAAAATGCGGGATTGGCGGCGCGCCATCGGAGTCTATCGCGACGCCCTCGAGGCTGGCATAGCCACGGAGCATCTGCTGTCGCGCCTGGGGAAGGCTTACCTGCGTGTCCGTGACCTGGAAAACGGCGTGCGCACCCTGGAGGAGGCCAGCCGCATCAATCCCACCGATCTCGACAACTTCCAGAACTTGGGCGTCGCTTACCTGGAACTGGGACGGGTGGGGGATGCGGAGCGCGCCTTTAAGGCCATCGTCATCCAGGACGAGCACTACGCGGCCGCCTACAACGGACTCGGCCTGGCGGCGATCCAGCGGGGCAGCGGCGACGCAGCGCGGGCGGATTTCGAAAAAGCGCTCGCCCTGGATCCGGAACAGTATGAAGCCATGCTCAACCTCGGCGTCCTCTATCAGAAATCCGGGCAGAAGGAGCTGGCGCTACGCTACCTGCAGATGTTCCTGGAGAAGGCGCCCCGGGAAGAGTACAGTCACCTGCTCCCCGAGGTCCGTACGGCAATCCAAGAGCTGCACGCCCGGACATAATGACCTCTTTCAAATAAGTGCCTTTTCCTTCGAAATCTTCTTGACATCCCTACTCCCGGCGGCATATTCTGCGCAGCGAAACACGTTCTGACAAGTGGAATGAAACGCCGGGATCCGTATATCGAGCTCATCGGGAAGGTCCTTACGGTGGTCGAGGCACTGCGGGACGGAGATGAGGCACTCAGCCTGCAGGACCTCACGGGCCGCACGGGCTTGGTGAAGAGCTCTATTCATCGCATCCTGCACAGCCTGAAGAGGCACGGGTACGTAGAGCAGCAGGGCCCGGGAGGGCCGTATCGGTTGGGACTGCGGTTCCTGACACTGGCACGCGGTTTCGCCAGTGGAATGCAATTGATCCGCGTCGCTCGACCGTACTTGCGCGAATTGCGAGATCGGTTCGATGAAACCACCTACCTCGCGGTCCCCCAGGGGGACCGTTGCGTGTTTGCGGACGTGCAGGAGACACACCGCGACCTGCGGCTCATCGGCCCGCTAGGCGCCGAGGTCCATTGCCATGCCACGGCCGCCGGAAAGGCGATGGCCGCCTTCCTGCCGCCGGCGGCAAGAGCAGGTTTGCTGGAAGATCTCCCCTTGGTGCGCTTGACCAAAAAGACCCTCACCCGGCGCGCGCAGGTGGAGCACGAGTGGGCCCAGGTGCGGCGCCGGGGACTCGCGCTGAACGACGAGGAGACCATCGTGGGCGCTGTGTTCCTGGCCGCGCCCATCTTTGACGCCAATCGGTCGGTTTCCGGGAGCATCACGGTGGGCATCCCGAAGGCCCGCTTTTCCAACGGCCTGCGAAAGATCGTGGCTGGGCATCTCGTGGATGCTTGCCGGCGTCTCTCGGAGATGCTACAATCTTTAGGGTACGAGTCCCCGCGCTGGAACCCGCTCACCTCTGTCCGGCAGACGCATTTGCCTGCGCGGATGCTGGAAGCGCGTGGGTGAAGCTGCCAGCGGCGTGGCGATAGGTTTTCTGGTTTCGCGGTTGACCCCGCGCCCTTGAAAGCACCGCCGAAGGTCAACCCGGTTTTGCATTAGTCACAGCGAGGTGGCGCTGGTTCCTCCGCGGAGGGGCAAAGCGCTGCCCGCCAGCAAATCCTTCAGCGTCGGTCAGTGTTGGGAATTGCGAAAGGAGGTTCTCATGCACAAACTTAGCACGGCTCTCTGGGTAGCATTTCTTTTGCTGCTACCGGCCTTCGCGTTTGCCCAGGGTACGCGCGGCACCCTCACCGGGTCAGTCACTGACCCCACGGGCGCACTCGTCCCCGAGGCAACTATCACCATCACCGAGATGAAGACGGGCGTCACCACGACGGTGGCAAGCTCCAGCGCCGGCTACTACCGCACCTCGGTGCCTCCGGGGACTTACAGACTGGAGGCAAAGAAAGAGGGCTTCAAGACGGCGGTGGCAGAAAACATCGTTGTGCCCGTTGCACAGGTCGTCGATATTCCTTTCACACTGCAAGTGGGCAACGTTGCCGAATCCGTCACGGTGACTTCCGAAGCGCCTCTGCTCACCACCGCGTCGTCGGAGCTTGGCAACAACATCACTCCCCAGGAATTTGCCACCTTGCCTATCGCATTGGACGACGGGGGACGGCAGTTG
>JALHUF010000454.1 GCA_022866195.1 Terriglobia bacterium | reverse complement strand
GCCCGCACTTCGGCGAGGAATTCCTCGTTGACCTTGCGCCGGCTCTCCACCGCCTTCTTCACGTCTTCGTGGGCCTCCGGCTCGAGGTACCGGAACGCCAAGTCCTCCAGTTCGCCTCGCACTTTGCCCATTCCCAGCCGGTGCGCGATGGGTGCGTAGATCTCAAGGGTCTCCGCGGCGATCCGTTCGCGCTTGTCGGGCGGCAGGTGTTGAAGCGTTCGCATGTTGTGGAGGCGGTCCGCCAGCTTGACCAGCACCACCCGAATGTCGTCCACCATAGCCAGGACCATCTTGCGCAGGTTCTCGGCTTGACGTTCTTCGGGTTTCAAAGCTTCCAGGCGGCTGATCTTGGTGACGCCCTCGACAATACGCGCGATGTCCGGGCCGAAGACCTCCCGCACGCGCGCGATGGGCGTGGGGGTGTCCTCGACCACGTCGTGGAGGATGCCCCCGGCCACGCAAACTACATCCAGCTTCATGTCGGCCAGCACGTGGGCCACTTCCAACGGGTGCGAGACAAAAGGCTCGCCGGAGAGGCGCTTCTGTGGGCCGTGTTCGGTGGCGCTGAAGGCGTAAGCTTTGCGCAGCAGTTCCACATCCTCACCAGGCCGATAGATCTGGACCTTCCGCACGAGCTCTTCGAACTGCTGCAGCGTGGTCATCAGAATCATTCTAGGGCACTGAGGAAGCAGGGTTCAAGCGCGGCGAGGGAAAACCTCCGGCGCGTCAGGGCGCGCGTTTGCCGAGGGGAACCAGTTGCACGGGGAGGACACACCCCTGCGGCTGCGGACGGAGGAGGCCGCGGCGGCGCCGCCACGACTGCGTCTCATTGGCGCCGCCAACTGCGCACGGCCAGGAGCGCTTATGAATCAGGCCGGCAACAACGTAACAGAACAGTTCTGAGAACCCGTGGGGCGAGAATCACCTTCACCGCGTTGATCGTTGCCCGCCGAGGGCGCGCTGACGGCAGTTCCGCCGCTCATGCCGCGCCCCCGCGGATCCCTCGCCAGCATTCCCCCGCCCACGCTGGAGACGAGTGGCAAAGCCTGAGCCGCCAGCCCTCTCCGCGAGCGTTGGGGCTATTCCACGTAGTCCGAAAACACGTAGTCCTTGCGTTTCTGAGCAGAGTGGCAGTCAAAACACTGCTTCATGTCTTTCAGAGATCCCGTACCCTGGTAACCCTGGAAGACTTCAAAGCCCCAGCCACCCGTCTGCGGGTAAAGCTTGGCGTTCTTCTTTATCACCGCGAGAAACTTCCGTCCCCCGCGAGTCTCAATGGCCCCCCCGGCGGAGGGAACAGAAAAGAGCTCGAAGGCGAACATCGAACCATCAGGGTAGGCTTTGCCTTGCTGCAGGGCCGGCCAGCCGATGTCATTGACATAGACGTTGTGCAGCCCCTCAAACCTGTCAAAAAGCTTGTGCGCATTCGTCAAGATGACCATGGTCTTGACATGCGTCCATTTCCGGTAGCCCATAGGAAAAGCGATAACGGGCTTCTTCTGCGCCTGGGCATAGAGAAGCCCCAGGCTTGCAGCCCCAGCCAGGAGAACCAGCAGCAGAACCCGGGTGCGCGAAGTCATGGAGATTTACCTCCTGCCAATTTGATGCGACGAACTCCCCTCCCTGGGAACGCGGAAAGCTCTAAGGCCTCCTAGGGGCCAATTCTAGCGCACTTGCCCTTCCGACTCCAGCGGGGAAGCAACAGGCGGTGGGGGGACGGAACTGACCCGGGTGGACCAGGGCGAAGGCAACCGCTCCGGG
>JALHUF010000453.1 GCA_022866195.1 Terriglobia bacterium | reverse complement strand
GATTGGCCTCCGCGAATTGCCAGCCTTGGCCCGTGGAGCCGCGCGGGTTGGGAAGGAAGACAACGTAGCCGTTGGAGGCCAGCAGTTGCCCCCAGTCGTGCCACGAGCCGTACCAGCCCAACGCCCAGGCCCCCTGCGGCCCGCCGTGCACTTGCACGACGGTGGGATAAGGTCGGCCAGCCTGGAAGTCGGGAGGCGTGATGAGCACGCCATAGAGCGTCTGGCCGTCCTTCTTGTTCTTCCATGTGATCTCGCGCTCTTCGCCCAATCGCCAGGAAGCTACCTGGGGATGAAGGCTTGTGAGCCGGCGCGCGGGCTGGCCGGGCGTCATGACCCACACCTCGCTGGGCGAATCCGACGGTTGTTGGCGGTAGGCGATGGTGCGGCCGTCAGCGCTTACGCTGAAACTCGGCCCGCGCGCGACGACCTCCGCCAGCTTGGTAACGGCTCCCGTCGCCGCGTCGATGCTCAAGAACTTCGCCTTTGTCCCCTCCAGGCTCTCCGCCAGCAGACTCTTTGCATCCGGCAGCCATTCCACGTTCCACAGGGTGCCCTTGTAGTCCTTGAGCAATTCGCGCCGGGGACCGCCTGTCGCCGGGACCAGCACCAGCCCGCTGGCGATCTTGTTCGGGGTGAACTCCGCCAAGGCAATCGTCTGCCCGTCGGGCGACCAGCGGGCCTCCATACCCGCAGGATTCTCGCTCAGCTTGCGGACGGTTTCGCCTGTGAGCCGGCGAGTGATGACGAGCGACGAGTGCCAGTAGACATCGTCGTTCCGCGGCGTGGAGGCAACCCCCACGGCAAGCTGGCTACCATCCGGCGACCAGGCGATGCCGTTCACTTCCAAATCTTGTTTGCTCACCTGTTCCGTTTTGCGGTCAGTGAGTGACACCACCCAGAGGCGGGCAAACTTGTAATCGTGATCGACGTAAACCTCGTCGTCACCCTCTTTCTTCTTCTTTTGTTCCTCGTCCGTCGCCGGGTCGCGCACCGTGAAGGCGATCATCTTGCTGTCGGGCGACCACTTGAAACTCAGCACCTCCCCTTTGAGAGAGGTGAGTTGTTCAGCCTCGCCACCGTCGGTGCGCATGAGGAACAGTTGATTCTTCGCTTCTTTCTCTTCACCTACGGGCTGGCCGCGGTTGGAGAGAAAAGCCAGGTAGCGGCCGTCAGGCGACCAACGTGGCGAGGTCTCGCCCTTGGGGCTCGCCGCGAAAGGGCGCGCGGGCTCGCTCCCATCCGCCGGGACGACCCAGATGTTGGTGTCTCTCGGCTTCTCGGGCTTTCCCCGCTCCGCCGGCTCGCTCACCACAAACGCCACCCGCTTCCCGTCCGGGGAAATCTGCGGATCGCTGACACCGCGAATATCCACCAGATCCTCGGGTTTCACCACGCGCTTCTCTTCCGCTCCGAGACCCGGGACCATGCAGAGACATACGCCGATGAGAAAACTGGCCCACTGCCTGCGCTGCGTCTTCATAAGCCTCATCTCCCGCCCAGAAGATTTCTTTCTCCCGTCGCCGTGTTAGAAGTTCAGAGCTTACTTTACCAGCCGCCCACCGTCCATCAGTAAGGTGCTTCCGGTAATCCACGAGGCGGCGTCTGAGGCCAGATACAGCGCCGCCTGCCCCACTTCTTCCGGCGTCCCAATGCGTCCCAGGGGATAGAAGCGCGTCATCTCTTCCTTGCGTTGCTGCGCACCCTCCGGCGTGAGGTAGGTTTCGTGGATG
>JALHUF010000452.1 GCA_022866195.1 Terriglobia bacterium | reverse complement strand
TCAGATGCAACGCCGCAGTCCCGGAATTGACCGCCACGGCGTGCTTGCAGCCCACATAGTCGGCCACCAGGCGCTCAAACTCTTCCGCCTTGGGCCCGAGGGCCAGCCGACCTGACCGCAGAACCTCCAGCACGCTTTGTGCATCACTTTCGTCCAATTCCGCAGACGACATCGGAATGCGCTCCGGAATTTTCGACAAGCAACAACCTCCTCAAATCCAACAGAACATTTAACGAGAATACAGCCCGAACCGTAACGCAGAACTCTCGCAAAGCAATTTCACACGAAACCCTTCATGTTTCGGCGTGCAAACGCACGAAATTCCCCTTGTCGCGGGCACGAACTCGATGGATTTCGTCCGCAATTCGCGAGGTAGGCAGGGGGCGCAATTCTTGATCATGAATCGGTTTGAAGTTGCAACAAGGCCGCCGGCAATCCATTAAGGGACGGTATCACGAAATTGGGCCGATGCTCCGGAGTGGGCGCGTCCACGCGACTGTAGACTCCGTGAAATCTCCGTACCTCTACTGACAGGAGACCGGATTTCCGCGCGGCCAGAAAATCTTTGGCCGGATTGTCTGCGACATAGATTGCATCCTTTGCGGGCAAGTCGCCCAGTCGGCGCAAGATTTCTTCAAAAGGCTTGGTGCTGGGTTTCCATGCATCCCTTCCCCATTCGTCCGAAAAAGCGATAGCGTCGAACCACTCAGCCAGCTTAAGCGCTCTCAGTTTTCGCCTTTGAACGTCCAGATAGCCGTCACTGAGCAATCCCAAGAGGTAGTGGGTTTTCAAATCACTCAGTAGTCCGGGGACTTCGGGAAATGGCTTGATGGCCGGCTCATGTTCTCTGTAAATCTGAATTAACCGAGGCACCCATGTCTTCCTATCTGTGTTGTGCAAGGTGAGCCATCGGTCGAAAGTATCGCCGCGCACTCCACGGTCATAAAGAGATTGCAGTTCAAGAAAACCAGTGTCCGAAGCAATGCCCATGTGGGTCTCCGCCCAATCCGAAACAGCCCTAACACCGCTCATCACATAGTCGCGCTCCGGATAAAGCGTGTCGTCCATATCAAAGACGATGGCCCGCCAATTGCGCACGGTCGGCCTCGCTTAGGAAATATGAATCGTCAAATCGTGTCATGTAAATTCCAGACTTGTAAGCACCCAAAGGAGGTATGTCCACATGCACCCCTGCCGTCCGCGCAAGCAGCCAGAGAGGAGCGTCCACTCCTGCCTGGATTCCCAAAGGAATCCCTCCGGCAAGGCGAGCGTTAATCTCCGTATAGCAAGGTTGTCCGTCTTTTAGGAGGCACTGCACTGTGAGAGCGCCGACAGCAGGCAGCTCGCGGGCGATATGGCCACAAGCCTGTACTATTTCCTGATTGTTTACCGTAACTCCCTTTGCCACTTCGCCCCAGCGAACCTCGATGCGCTGACGGCAAACCACGCCGAGTAACCTGCCCTCCAAATCACAAATGACGTCACTCGTGATCTCCAGCCCCGGCAAGTACTCTTGAACGATGGGATTATGGACATATTCCAAAAAGAAAACAAGCTCGCGTCTGTTTCCGACTTTGAAAGTTTCCTTCGCTGCGCTGCCCTTGCGTGGCTTGATAAAGAGTGGATACTCCATCCGGTCCGGATCAAGGTCGGACGGCAACCATGACTTTGGCGTGGAGAGGCCCAATCGTTGAAAAAGCTTCATGGTAAGCCACTTGTCGGCAGCCGTTTTCGCCGCGTCGGGAGACACCACGGCGACGCGAGCACCCGTCTGCTCAATTTCTTTGCGCCGCTCGGAAAGGATGGGAATGTCCCAATCAGTCAATGGAAAGACCAGGCCCACTTCCTCACGGCGGCAGATCTCAATCAGTGTGGGAATGAACCCGGGGTCCCCGAGGTGAGGAACGATATACGCCCGGTCCGCCACCTGCAGGGCCGGTGCCAGAGGGTCGATGTCTAGGGCAATGATGCTGCCCTTCAATGCCAGGGTTTGATAGGCGCTCCCGAAAGCTTTCAATAACTCAACTCGCCGTCCTACGCTGCAAAAGAGAACGTTTAGTTTGTCAACGCTTGCAGATGACAACATACCCTCCTGCAATTCTGTCCCCTTGAGGGCCCTTCATTAACAACGGGTCAGGCCACTTAATCGGGTAGAGCAACAAGGCCATGCCAGCTTGGGCACTCTCTTCGGTCTATTGCTGCCCCCTCGAGGTCCCACCATAGACCAGCGGGAGAATTAATAGGGAAAGACTCTCCGCAGGTTTTGCAATCCACATAGCGGCTAGCCATCGTACCTTCTCCTTCTAATTTCTGTGCTGCAATAGAGAAACTTCCCAACTTAGACAGTCCCTTCGTGCAGGCACTTCTGCACAATAATCCGAAAAACCCAGCCAGGACGTCCTCAAAACCTTGGTCGTTCATCCAATCGATGTGGTTTCAACCCCTAAATTCTTCCATAGTCGCATGTCCAGGCTGGTTGATTCCCTCACGCTGCAAGACCTTCCACACAGTCAGGAGGAGGATTTTAGCGTCCAGCCAAAAACTTCGGTGGTCCACGTACCAGACATCCAGCTTGAACTTCTCTTCCCACGTCAGGGCGTTCCTGCCGCTGATTTGCGCCCAGCCCGTTATCCCCGGCTTCACCTCGTGACGCCGCGCCTGCTCCGGCGTGTAGCGATCCAGATATCGCATCAACAGGGGCCTCGGCCCCACCAGACTCATTTCCCCTTTCAAAACGTTAATCAGCTCGGGTAGTTCATCCAAGCTGGTGCGTCGCAAGAAACACCCTAGGCGCGTCAGACGTTGCTCGTCAGGCAAGAGGTTCCCGCTAGAGTCCCTGACATCCTTCATGGTACGGAACTTGATGAGCCTGTACGGCCGCGCGCCCAGACCCGGCCGTACTTGTCTGATGAGGACTGGCCCCCCTGAAGTAACCTTGATCAGAGCCGCAATGAGCGCCAGGACAGGTGAGAACAGGATCAGAAATGCCAGCGCAACGCCGATGTCCAAGGCCCGCTTTGCGATCACGCTTCTCATGTTTTCCAGCCTACGGCTTACTGAACCCACCCTCTACAAAGTCCGCGGATCATCAGCACGCCACGCGTTTAGTTATTCCTATCCAGGCCCAAAATAGTCCGGTAGATTTCCAGCACTTGCTTTGATGTTTCTTCAACTCGGAACAAACGCAGGACCCGTTCTCGTCCTGTCCTTGCCATATCCTGCGCACGTACAGGGTCACCCAAGGCATCCATGATGGCATTGGCCAGACCGGCAGGATCCCGCGCGGGAACGAGCCACCCCGTCTCGCCAGGCGTAACAACGTCCGGAAATCCGCCCACATTCGTGGCTACAGTGGGAACCATAGAAAGCAAAGATTCAACCGCGCTGTTCGCCACGCCTTCTGAGCGCGAAGCATGCACAACAACGTCCATATCGGGATAGAGCTCTCTTGCGTCGCTCCTGGTTCCCAAAAATATTGCGCCGTTTCCGCAGCGCTCACGTGCATAGGCACGAACTCGGTTTTCATATTCAATGGCGTTGTTCCAAGCTCCCCCTACAAAAACGCCCAAGAGATTTGCCCCTTGCTTCAGGCAAATGGCAATAGCGTCGATCAAGTCTTCATGCCCCTTAAGCCCCCTTCTCTGTCCTAGATACCACTTTGGCGGGTACATGAAGGCTACCATCCCTACAATCTTCTTGGTAGCATCAACTTGCAGCTCCCTCCGCAGTTTGCCTTTTTCCGGATGAGGAAACTGATTAACATCGGTACCATAGTACGAAAGGAAGATGCGATCCTTGGGGATGCCCGACTTGGTATACCGGTCACAGATCCACCGGCACGACCCAACCCAGTAATCGCAAGGTCCCGCAGTACGAATCTCGGCTTGCCGGAAAAAAGGATGTTCCAGATGAAGAGGCCCTGGGACTTGAAAGACTCTGGGGATCGGATGCCTCTTGCCCAGAGCCAATCGCAGGGTCAATGTTGTTCCAACAAAATGACTATGAATGATATCAGGCTTGACGTGATTTACCAACTGTCTAAGCTCGTTTGCAGTTCGCGGATAGCGCCACGGTTTCTTCGCCGGGAAATCAAACTGCGCAAGATGTGTCTTTATTCCCGCTGCCTGATATTCGGGCACCATCGGCCCATCCGGAGGGAGCGCAACGTGAACTTCCACTCCGAGACGTGCGAGCTCCCGCATCTGCCTGAACGCCCATACAGCTCCGACGGAAGTCTTGACCAAGTGAAGCGCCCTCAATTTCATTGCTCCGTCTCCACCTAATCCCGGATTCCTCTCCGCTCTTACGAGGATTGCCGAGCCAGCCGACTGCACTGTTCGACAAGTTCCCGGATTTTCCTGTAAAACACTCGTCGCCGCTCGTCAAGAATCTCAGGCAAGTACTCCGTCGCGGCCTTCCAATTTCGCGTGGCCATGCGCTGCATACGGTGAGGATCAGAAAGAACTTCGACGATCTTTCGAGCGAGCGCGTCAACGTCGCCCGGCGGAACCAAGTCTTCCGCGGGCAGCAATTCCGGGATTCCACCCACCGTCGAGCCGATACACGGACAGCCTCGTGCCATAGCTTCGATCATGGCGCGGGGCAGCCCCTCCGGCCGCGAGGGAAGGACGAACAGGTCTGTCTCATCAAGAAAACGGTACACCGCCTCCGCTGGCGGCAGGGCGCCGACGAAACGGGCGTGCCCGGCCAAGCCCAAGCGCCTTGCAAGCTGCTTCATCGGCTCCAAGTACGTTCCATCGCCCGCCAATGCAACTTCCAGCATGGGAAACTCAGCCCGGCAACTTGCGATAGCCCGAAGCAGGACGTCCGGCGCCTTGTACAATTGGTGAAACGTGCCGACAAAGCCGATCCTGAACGGGTACTCCCGTAGGTTTGGCCCCTTTGATAGCAAGCTAAGGCGATGAATCCGTTCCTCAATCTGCGAGTCGGCCGCGAGTCCATTCTTCAATTCAATACTCGAAAAGTGCGTAGTCCAAGTGTAAGGTCCAGGCGGGTACCTCCGCTGGAGGGCCTCGCGCGTGACGTAGGAAGCAGCCGAGGCTTCGCGGCACATCCGGCGCAGGTCTCCTGACCAGATACGTCGTATTGCCGGCCGCAGGATCGTCCGGACCGCGCCCGGCGAAAACACGTCCCATGGGTCACCCACAACTTCGACCGCAAAAGGACCCTGCTTCTTCCGAATCGCCCGCCAAGCAAGCTGGCTGATGGCTCCCGGAACCCTGAGGATAAATGCATCCGAAGATTCCACTGCCTCACGCACGCGCCGGCTCAAAGCTGGCAGACAGCGCAGATACTGCCATGGACCCAAATAGTCTGGAAGATCGTGAAAGGTAACCCCGGGCCCGTCAGCGCGGCTCGACACAGCCATCTCCTGGCGCACGCATCTGACGCGCGCCAAGACCACAACTTCCTCGAAGACTTCCAGGTATCTCTGCCAGAAGTTGTACTCCACCACAGCCGGCGGCGCCGGGTACACGTGGCCCGCAGCGTCACGCAGGAAATGGTGTTCGAGAGCTACCAAGACGCGCATGGATTTATCCGTTGCCCCTGCCTGCACCGTGCCCGACACCCAGAACACCAAGCCTGTGCGCCGAAGCGCTGGCCAGGTGGTGCCGGGGACAACACCCGGCCTTCCCGGCTGGGCATACCCAGCCTCTCGCATGACGGCGAAAATTTCGCTCCACTGTCACCAAAACTGGCCTTGCGCGCTTT
>JALHUF010000451.1 GCA_022866195.1 Terriglobia bacterium | reverse complement strand
TGGGTACCTGCGCAGGAATATACGCGGCTTCAACAATGCTGCGAAGGGGACGCCGTGGCTTGTGCTGACCGACCTCGACACAATTGAATGCCCACCAGAACTGATTAGTGCGTGGCTGCCGGAGCCTCTCCATCCCAATCTTCTCTTTCGTGTTGCAGTCAGAGAAGTGGAAGCCTGGCTGCTCGCGGACCGCGTTGGATTCGCGGGGTTCTTGGGTGCAAGAAGAGAGCTAGTCCCACTGAACGCCGATGCGATTGGGGATCCGAAAGCGTGCTTGATTAATCTCGCCAGAAGGTCCCCACGGAGAGACCTACGAGCAGATATAGTTCCGCCACCTGGAAGCACGCGACAGATCGGGCCCAACTACAACGGGCGGCTGATTTCCTTTGTGCAGGACCGCTGGGACATATCCGTAGCAAAACATTCCTCGCCGAGTCTTCTGCGCACCGTCAATGCGATCGGGCGTTTTATCCCAACTTGGGCTGATGCCGAGAGGTGAGAGAGCGACGTGGCGCGGGCTTGATCTGTACGTCCGGGGTTCGTCCAAGAATGCTCACCTCAGACCCGCAGACATTAAGAAGACGTCTGCGCTGCGCTTACTTCCGGGTCGCATTCTCAAAGGACCTGCGGACGAATGCCCCTGCGTCACGAAGGCGATCCAGACTGTTGACTGCAAGTTCAACATCGCCGACGCCCCAGTGGCCGATTTTCGATACATCTCTGGCAAACGAAATTGACGCATCGAGACTCTTTGGGTCAATTTTGACCCAAACCCGAAGCCCGCCTTGTTGCAAGTGTGCACAGCAGAATATAGCCTTGTCCAAGGACCAATTTATGGACTTGGACTTGTAGACTCGGGTTACTCGACCAGGGGCCAACTCCTGGCAAAAACGATCCAGACCCCGATAGAGCTCGACAACCTCGTTCGGTTTACCTTCAGTATGGTGGGTTTCTGTGTATTCGGCAGACGGTCGGGCAGGACCTCTATGCTTCTCTCCTTGTGAGTGTGTTGGACCTGCGGTGGGGGTGGGCGTTGGCTTGCCGGCGTCCCATATGCGACGAAGTGCCTGTTCAACCTGGGAAGGTGTCACCGAAGCATCGCCCATAGTCTTGCGAATCAGACGGATCAGGGAAGGGGGCGTTTCCGAAAAAAGGCGATCAAGTACTTTCCGGACTTTTCCGGTCGTGAAAATCTCGGTTCCCAGTTGGTCCAGTAGTCCTTTGGCCAGAGACTCACGGGATAATCGGCTGAATTGTCTGGCCAGTTCCTCTACTGTCAACCCATCCGCATCGTCCGGATTGATGCTTACCTCAAACAACAGCTTGTCGGGCGCACTCGCCCTTTCCGATGCTTTGTACACCTTGTAGCGCACGCCATTGGTCAACACACACCATTCTATCCCATCGTTGGCGGCATAGCCGACGACCTGTGTGATCGACTTGACGTCATCAAGTGGGTCCCCGAGTTGTTTGGCTTCGAGATGAAGGACGACCCTCCGGTTGACCTTCATGGCGTAGTCCACGGATTTGCCATCTACGGTCTGATGTTCGAGTTCGACCTCGTCGGGGTCACGCACGTCCCAGCCTAGAGCAGCAAGAAGTGGGTCGATGAAGATCGTCCGGGTTGGGTATTCTTTGAGCCCCTCCTTGCGGTGACGCTCCAGTTGAACACGGAGATTCTCGATGCACTTTGCGATGTCTTTCATTTCGGTCTCCATCTATTCTCCCGGGGTGGCACATAAGTCGTTTCGTGATGAGTGCGGCCTGATAAGCACAGCGCAAACCCCCGGGCACACAATCTTCACCAGGGCATTAGCTGCTGACCTCTATATCCCCTATTGATTAGGTTGTCAAGCAGGTAGCGCAGAGCTGTTCTGTAACTCTGCGGCTTTTGTTCAGATCCTCGCCCTTTCATCGGCCGGAATCCTCACGCGGTCAATCCACAACGGCGACTGGTGCCGCGCCTGAGGCAGTGCCGGGAACGCGTATGCATGGACGCTCGACCACTTTCAATCTTCCGGCCGCTTTGCCAGTCCGCGTCGGCTGGGCTTGTTTCACTCTAGCGGGCATAAGAGCATCGAGCGGAGGGTCTGTTGTCAAGGAGATAAACGGAAAGCTGCGACATTTTGTCCGACTGGCGGGCCGGGGCTAGTAAACACTTTTTCGGTGGGAACGAGCAGGTAGCGCGCACTTGGTCATCAAAGTCCGCGGCCTTTCGCCGGGGCTAAATGTCAACTTCTGCTAAGAGCCGCAGACCTCAAAGGCGAGGTCTGCGCTACGTGCTACAAGTCTTTGCTAGATGCTCAGGCGTCCGCGGCGGCGAAAGCTGCCTTGGACTGCGGCGGCTTACCGCCGCCTTCGCCAAAGCGCCCGCAAGCGGGCGCACTCCCAAGCGGCTGTAGCGCAGACCTCGCCTTTGAGGTCTGCGGCTCTTTCCCGAATGGGCAAGCGGGCCTGCCCGATTCTGCTCATATTCGCGCCTTTGGCTCGGCGGGCAGACGCACCCGATCGATCGCGAGGCCGCAGCGCCGCTCTTGCTCCCCAGCGTCCCCGCCCGAATACTCCAGGACACTCGACCATCGCCAGTCCTGGGGTCTCGAGACCAATCCGCGCCGCAACGGATTGAGGTGGAGGTATTCGACCTTTTCGTTGTATTCCTGAACCGTCCTCAGGGCGCGGTCGAAGAAGCGCCCTTGCCACAGTTCCGCCGCCTCTCCCTGGCGCCGATTGAGCAGAATCATGGAACTCAACTTCACAGCTTTCATGGCCTGCGAGACGGTCAGCGGATAAGGAGGGTAGAGAATGGCGTGCCAGTGGTCGGGGAGGAACACCCAGGCGGTGAGCCGGAATCCCTGCCGCCGGCGCGCCTCCCGAAGGGCCTGGGCGAGAAGCTGAAAATCCCCCTCCACCATTTCCGTTCTTGTCTTGAGTAGGCGAACCGTGAGGAAGAAAAATCGGTCGGAGAGAAAAGGACGACGCAACCGCGACACGGAAGGAGACTACCGCAAAACAAGCGCGCTTTCCAGAAAAGCCGCAGACCTCAAAGGCGAGGTCTGCGCTACCCGGTTGACAAGAAGAGCTACCCGCTACGACATTTTGTCCGACTGGCGGGCCGGGGCTGGCAAACACTTTTTCGGTGGGAACGAGCTATCACGGAATTCAGGCTCCTACATGGTCAGCGTGAGTGGTGACCTGAGAGTGAAGTCGAGTTTGGTCTCCGGGGGAATCTGCACCTGCTCGCCCTTAGTGGAAGCCTGCACGGCGGTGCCGGCACCCGCGCCGATGGCGCCGCCGATAGCTGCGCCTTTGCCCCTGCCGGCGATGGCGCCAATCAAGGCTCCGAGCGCTGCGCCGCCCCCGACGGTTTGCGCCGTGCGCTTGCCGCGTGAGGCGCCCGCCTTTTCGATCATGCCGGTCTCCACCGTGTAGCTCTGCGCACCGATGGCCAAGCCCACCAGCTCGACGTGCAATTCAGAGCGTCCGGTCATGCGTCCGGCGCTGCGCGATTCCACCAGACGCACGCGCGCGTCGGCGCCGCGGCGAATCACCACGCGGTCGTCCACCACAACGGGTGCATCAATCGTGCCGGCGAATTCTTCGCCGGGACGGTGGCGCGAAGAGTCGATGCGTTCAATCATGCGCACCGTAAGCACAGTGCCCGCAGGAATCGTGACGTGCTCCGGTTGACGCGCAGGCGCCGGAGCCGCAGCAGGAGCTTCAGCGGCGCGCGCCACGGGGGCAGGAGCCGGTGCCGCAGCAGTCTCAGACGCGGCGACAGGTTCGGCGGCGGCCGGAGCAGCAACCCGCTCGCGGCGGCGCGTGGCTCGCGGCTGCTCGGCGGGT
>JALHUF010000450.1 GCA_022866195.1 Terriglobia bacterium | reverse complement strand
CATCGAGCGCCTGGCGCCGCGGACGCTCTGCCATCCAGGCATCATCGTGCCAGGTGTAGCGGTTGACGTCGTAAACCACCGAAGCCGTTTTGGGGCGAAACTCCGAATAGAACGCGAAAGGGTCCGCTTTCAGGCCCAGGAGACTGTTGTCTCGTGACTTGATTTCGTACTTGTAGATCTCCCCTTCGCCCAACCCTGGCAGGAAGATTTCCCAGATGCCGCTTTCGCCGCGTACACGCAGGGGATGGCGGCGGCCATCCCAGTTGTTGAAGTCGCCCACGACGCTCACGCGCCGGGCATCAGGCGCCCAACCAGCGAAGGTCACGCCGCGAACCCCTTCGATCTCTCGCAGGTGTGCTCCCAGCTTCTCGTAGGCGTCGTAGTGTGTTCCCTCACTCAGCAAGTGCAAGTCGAAGTCCGAAAGGAACGGAGGGAAGCGGTAGGGATCATCGAATTCCCATTCGTCCCCTCCAGCGTTTCGGGCGCGCAGGCGATAGGTGAAGATCCGCGACTCGCCCGGGAAGACCGCCTCGAAGAAGCCGTCGGCGTGAATGCGCTCGAGCGCGACGGCTCCGGCGTCCCTTACTGCCCAGACCTGAGCGGCGTCCGGAAGAAAGGCGCGGATGGCAACGGCGGGCTTGCCATCCACTTTGACGGGATGCGCCCCCAAGACATGAAACGGGTCGGAGTGTTCGGCGTGCAGGATGTGTTCGATCTCTACGAGAGGCGCGGTCGTCTTGGCCAGAAGCTGTTTGCGGATAGGCATCCGCATTATTCTACATGAGGAACAAGAATCCCGCGCAAAAGGAAAAAATTGAGGGGCACGACACGCCGTGCCCCTTGAGTGTCTTCCGCGTGCGGCTTTAATGCCGCCTGCCGCGATCTCCGTGGTGAGGAGCAGGCGCCGGAGCGCTCCGGCCCCCACCCGCAGGTGCAGACGAGCCTCTCCCGCCGCCACCAGAGCTACGCGGCGGCGCGGCAGCGCTGCGACCTCCGCCCGAGGGGGCGGACCAGCCGCGGCTGCCTCCTCCCCCGAAGCCCTGCGGCGCGCGCGGCGTGACGATGGACCTGCGAAGGTCAAGAGGGGCCCTGTCGTAACCGCGCGGCGCGGCGTGAGAGAACGGAGCCTCCCGCTGCGAGGAGAAGCGTGGCGCGTTCTGCGGGGGCGCGGAATATCTGCTCTCGTTCCGAGGCGCCGACGAGCCCTCGGGCTGGGGAGTGAAACGATTCCAGCCGCGCTGGACCGCGCCAGGAGCTTCCATGCGTGGCGCCGAAGGAGTGGCGCTGCGACCGGAGGGCGCGCCGCGGCCTGCTTGAGGGGCAGCGGTTGTCGTGGGTCTGCCCGGCACAGCCCGAGGTTGCCCAGTGCCGAATCGCTGCCAGCCGGGCCTCTGAGATGGCTGCTGAGGCTGAGCTTGCATTTCGTCGGTCCTTTGCCTGGCTCCACCCCTCTGGGCGAATTCGCGTGGGGCCGCAGCGCTCGAGCCGAACCGTTGCCAGCCTCGTCCGGGCTGTCCTGCCTCGGGACGCGCCGCCTGTGCCGCGCCCAAGCCTGTCCCTCCCGCGGATTCGGGACGCATCGCTCGGTTTCCGGCATTTGCAGCGGTGGTACCGGCGGCATTGGCATTTCCCGCGAGAGCCGTCCCGCGCCCAGCGGCCCCGAGCGGGTTCTGCCTCTGGACCATCTCCTGAATCTCGGCTGCCCTTTGCGCGAACGGCTGAGGCCCGGCGGGAGGTTGGCGCCGGGTGAAGAAGTTGTCGCGCTGATTGCCACCCCTGGGCAGGGCAGCGGTGTTCACAGGCCGATCAACCGGGCGCAAGCTCTCGCGCGTCGGTACGGCAGGCACCGTCCCGCGAATCAACTGTCCCCCGCGCAGCGCGGTCTCGTCCACGGCCTGCGGATTGCGCGACACGCGCCCGCGCACGAAATCCTCCGTGGAAGCCTGCGTGATGGCCCCGCGCATGCGGCCATTACTCAGTGCCTGCTCGAGGTTCGAGGTGTAGCCCTGACGCCTGCCTCTGGGGCCGCGACCGCCATTCCGAACGTTCGTCACGTTGGTGATGTTCACCACGTTGTATGAGTTGTGGCGGCCCCACCACGGATGGTGGTAGTCGTACGGCCCGAGCGGCAGCCAGCCGATCGACCCGAAACCGAATCCGAAGCCGAAGTGCCAGTTGCGTCCGCCGAAGCCGAAACCCATGAAGCTGACGTAGGCCGGCGCCCAGGTGGGGTAGAAACCGTAGCCGCGCCCGCCCGGCCACCAGTACCAATAATCGTTGTACGAGAACCAGCGGCCGTAGTGGTACGGCGCCCAGCCCCACGGCTCATAGGAGACCCAGGTCCAGCCCCAGTAAGGCTCCCAGGTCCAGGATCCGTCACGGTAGGGCACCCACCCGAGGTTCACATAGGGAGTCCAGCACCAGTCGTAGCCCGGGACGTTGACCCAACGGCCGTTGCGGTCCAGCTCGTGCGCTCCCGTGTAGTAATGGTTGGCGTACTGCCAGCTCCGCGCGTCGCTGATCTCGTGGTCGCGATCCTTGTTCCACTTGTCCCAGTCGTCCTGGCGGGGAGCCTCAGCGGTCTGGTATTCAGGATTGTCCGTGCCGCGGACGGTGACGATGTGCCCCTTCTCCACGTTGGTGCTGCCCTGCGGTGTGGAGACTTCGGCCTCGCCGTCGCGCACAATGAGCAGGGTCTCGGAAACAGAGTTCACTTGGACCCGATAGCTGCCCTCACGGAGCGGGTGCACGGCCATGTTGGGGGTGTCGATTTCCACGTCGGCCTCGCTACCCTTGAGGACGGTGAAGTTCACAAGCCCCGCCGCCACCTGCACCTGGATGCGGGTGCGTGTCAGATCCGCAATCTTGACCTCGGTGGCGGGGGCCAGGCGGAGGACGTTCGCGTAATCGAGCTCGACTTCGGTCTGCGAGCGCTCGCCGGTCGTGATCTTGTCGCCCTGCACGACCGGGGCGTTCACCGTGGACGCCACCCAGTCGCCGGAGTCGCCGCGCATGGTGGAGACATCACCGTGAATCAGGCTGACGCGCGCCACACCCGGCGCCGGCTCTTCCTCGGCCCGCCCGGGCTGCACGGCCAAGACCGTCAGGGACAGCAATACTAGGATTGCCAAACCCACGATGTAATACAGGCGTTTCATGGCGCACCTCCTGACTTCCACACTTACGGCACGTCCGACTCTAGGATTGGCACGCGAGATGCCAACCAGGCCTGGCAGGATGATGTAAATCCCCTTTGCTTTCTGCGGGTTACGGCTTGCGATTTTGCCCTCGTCCGAAACGAACCTTTAGCCCTGGCTGCTTTCAGCCACTCTTTGGTTGCTTTCGGCCAGGTAGGGGAGGGCTAAGCCCTCCCGCTCGGGTTCGATGATTTCTCTCGGGCAAGGCTCCGCCGTCGCGCCGGCCCCGATTCGTCACTCCTATGTCTCGGCAAGTCCGCGGTGATAAGATACCCACAGTCATTGCCCGCCTGGGCGGGTATCCTGCGACGAGGCCTCCCATGCCGACCTATTCCTACACGCGCCTGGAGACTTTTGAGAACTGCCCGCTGAAATACAAATACCGCTACGTTGATCGTGTTGAGGCTCCCATCGAGGAAACAATCGAGGCCTTCGTGGGCCTCCGCGTCCATGACGCCCTGGAGAAGCTTTACCAGGATCTGCACCTCGAGAAGCTCGATACGTTGGAAGAGTTGCTGGGGTTTTACCGAGCGGAGTGGCAAAAGCAGTGGAGTGCCGGCGTCAAGATTACGCGCCCAGACCTGACACAGCAGAACTACTTCGACTACGGCGCCCGCTGCATCCGCAGCTACTACGATCGCTACAAGCCGTTCGATCAGTCGCAGACGCTGGCCACCGAGCTGCAACTGCGGTTCACCGTGGACCAGGAAGGCCGGTATCAGTTGCAGGGCTTCGTGGATCGGGCGGCGCGCCGCGCCGACGGCACGTACGAAATCCACGATTACAAGACAGGCCGCACGCTGCCCGCCCAGGAAGCCATCGACAGCGACCGCCAGCTCGGACTCTACGAGATCGGTCTCCGCGCGCGCTGGCCCGACGCCGAAGGCGTGGAACTTTTCTGGCACTACGTCGGACATGATACGACCTTGCGCTCCACCCGCCTGCCAGAGCAGCTTCAGGAATTGCGTGGGTCCACGATCGAAAAGGTGCAGCGCATCGAGGCCGAAAAGAAGTTTGAGCCTCACAAGGGCGATCACTGCGACTGGTGCGAGTATCAGCCGATTTGCCCGCTCTGGAAGCACATCGTTGCTGTCCAGGCGCTCCCACCGGCGCAGTTCGCGGCGGATGAGGGTGTGCGCCTGGCCAGTCAACTGGCCGAAACGAAGCGTCAGCTTGACCAGCTCACGGGGCGCTTCGAGGAGCTGAAGGAGACCATCATCGAGTTTTGCCGCCAGCGGCAGATAAGCGTGGTGCAGGGCAGCGGCGTGCAGGTCACCGTTGCCGAACATGAGGAAACTAAATTCCCCACGAAGCACGCGCCCGAACGCGCCGCGCTCGAAGCGCTCCTGAAACAACTGGGCTGCTGGGAAGAGGTCGCGGGCCTG
>JALHUF010000449.1 GCA_022866195.1 Terriglobia bacterium | reverse complement strand
GACCTCGCGCACCGTGCGGACCAACTCCACATTCCTCTGCATGCCGGCGGCGCCGTCTGCCGGCCCCCAGCCAAATCTCAGCTTCATGGCGCGGTAGCCCTGGTCTTTGTACTGCTTCGCCTCCTTCGCCAGATCGTCGAGCGGCTGGCTATACAAGCGGCTGGCGTAGACGGGAATCTTCTCCTTGGTCTTTCCTCCCAGGAGCCGGAAGACGGGCTGATTCGTGGCCTTGCCCAGCAGGTCCCAGATCGCGATGTCCACGGCGCTGATGGCCACCATGCCAATGCCCTTCCGCCCAAAAGCCATCGTGCGGCGATACATATGCTGCCAGAGATATTCCGAGTCAAAAGGGTTTTGCCCCAAAAGAATCGGTTTGAGGTACAGGTCGATCACTTGCTTGGTCACCCGGGGCGCCAGGGCGGCCTCGCCGACACCCACCTGGCCCGTGTCCGTCGCTATCTCCACAATCAGCCAGCTATGAAAGCGAAACGGACCCATGGCATCGGCCGGCAGCTCGAGAATGTCCACAGGGTTGGTGCAGAAATGCGGCTGGGGAGGAACGGTCTTCCCCCTCCACTCCACGACCCGCGTGCGAACGTCGGTGATCTTCATGTGCGTCCTCCGGCTCAGTCTTCCGGTATGTCACGGGACGCGATGCACAACTGTCCACGCACCGTCTCGCCCCGAGCGCTGCAATAATGTACTCGGAAGCGGTCGCCTTTGCTACCCAGCAATTGAGGTGAAACCTGCGCTGAGGACTTCAGATGGCCCGGCCTGCGTGGTTTGTGATATCTTCGCCGCGGCAAATTCGGATGGACAATGGAAAGACCGACCCGCCTGGCTGCTCATTCCTGCCATGGAGGAACTCCATGAAACATGCCCGTTCCTATGATGTTCGCGCGGCGTTGCTGCTGATTCTGGGAGCGCTGCTGATAGGGGGGTTCTACGGCTTGGGGAAGAGCCCGAGCGTTGCACTGTCCATCCAGGCTGAGGACGAGAGACAGCGCCTGCTGCATCCTGCGGCTTTGAAGACAGCTCCGCCGCCTGCCAGCGTCGAAGAGATCCGCCAGCGCTTTGCTGACCCGCCTGCCGAGTTCCGGACGGCGCCACTGTGGGTCTGGAATGACGAGATGAACACGGAGAGGATCAGAGAGCAACTCCGACAATTCAAGGAGCAAGGCATCGGCGGCGTTTTCATCCATCCTCGTCCCGGCTTGATGACCGAATATCTGGGCGACGAGTGGTTCAGACTCTGGGGCGCCGCGCTGGCCGAGACGAAGCGCCTGGGACTTCTGTGCAACATCTACGACGAGAACAGCTATCCCTCCGGCTTTGCGGGTGGGCAGGTCCCTGCTTTGGCCCCTGACACCGCCGCGCAGTATGTCCAGGCGCACATTGCGGAATCGCCGCGCGTCGCGGGCGGTCCGGCAACGGTCGGCGTCTTCCAGATCGAGCGCGACGAGAAGGGCCGGGTGGTGCGGGCCATCCGCGTACCCGAGCGCGAACTCGCCACGGCCAAAGGGCCGGTGGCTGTTTTTTCTCTGCGCCGCGCCAGTGGCAACCCCTGGACAGCGCAGTTCCCCTACGTCGACCTGACAAATCCCGAGACCGCGCGCTGGTTCATTGAGACAACTTACGAGCCTTACAGGAAGCACTTTGGGGCAGAATTCGGCAAGCGCGTCCTCTGGGCGTTCGATGACGAGCCCCTCCTGGCCACCGCCGGAGCGTACGAGGAAGGCCAACTATCGCTGCCCCTGAGCTACTACACGCTGGCTGAATTTCAAAGGCGCAACGGCTACGACCTGCGCGACGCCCTGCCCGCGCTCTTCTGGGACGTGGGCGACTGGCGTCAAGCGCGGTTCGATTACTGGCAAACCCTGCACGACCTCTGGAAGGAGAACTATCTCCGGCCACTTTTTGCGTGGTGCGATCGCAACAATCTGCAATTCACGGGTCACTTCATGGAACACGAGTGGCCTTACCCGTGGATTACGCCGGACGACGCTTCCCTCGCCGCTTACCTGCACATGCCCGGCATCGACATGCTGGTGGGCGCGGAGCTGCGCGAAAGAGGGGTTGATCCACACATGCTCTTCACGATTCGCCAGCTCGAGAGCGTGTCCGGGCAACTCGGGCGGCGGGCCCTGTGCGAAAGCTACGGCGTGGCAGGGTGGGACAGCACGTTCGAGCATTACAAGCGCATGGGTGACTGGCTCATCGTCAACGGCGTCAACCTTATCGATCAGCACCTGGCGTTCACCACCGTGCGGGGCGCCCGCAAGAGGGACCACCCGCAGTCCTTTAGCGATGTGTCGGCTTGGTGGCCGTTCTATCGCTTGCACGCGGATCACACCGCCCGCTTGTGTTATGCG
>JALHUF010000448.1 GCA_022866195.1 Terriglobia bacterium | reverse complement strand
GCGCGCTGGCGCTCAACCCCAAGATGCCGCTCTCGCTGGGGGGGCTGGGGAAGGCCTACGTGCGCAAGGGCCAGCACGCCGAAGCAATTCCCTACTTGGAGAAAGCGGTCGCGATGCAGCCTGACAGCGCCAACCTGCATTACCAGCTCGGCCAAGCCTACCTGAAAGTCGGACGGCGCGACGAGGCAAAGAAACAGATGGACGAGGCCGGAAAACTCCAGGCGGAGGCCCGGGAAAAACAAGAAGACAGGATTTCCGGCAAGCTGCCCGCCCCCGCTGCTCCGGGCCAGCAGCCGTAAGGCGGAAAGCTCTTCACTCTTCGCTATCTCCATCACCCCAATGCGAACTCAGATGCGGACCGCCTCCGGGGACTTGACTCGCGGCCGGTGGCTCAGCCGACGCGGAGGATGAGGCAAGTGATATCGTCGTGCTGCCTCGCTTGGCCGACGAAGGCGTCCACGGCCCCCATCAGGCTCTTCAGCGTCTGCGCGGCACTCGCATCCGATGCCGGACGCAGCGCTTCCAGGAGGCGCGACTCGCTGTAGTCTTCGTCCTTCGCGTTGACCGCGTCTACCAGCCCGTCGGTGAATATCACCAGGAGATCGCCCGCCTCGAGCGTTGCCGTGCCGCATTCGTAGCGTACCTGCGCATCGATACCCAGCGGCAGGCTGCTGGCTTCCAGGCGTTCGAGGCGGCCGGAGGTGCGGCGGAGGATCGGTGCGTTGTGGCCCGCGCCGATATAGGTGAGGGCGCGCGTGGTCGGGTCCAACTCCGCAAAGAAAGCCGTGGTAAAGCGGCGACCGCCCAGGCTGTGCGCGCAGGCGTAACGATTGAGGCCCGCCACCAGCTCAGGGAGCGAGCCAGGAGTCAGCGCCAGGGACCGAAGGCTGGCCTGGAACGTCGCCATCAGCAGCGCGGCGGGGACGCTCTTGCCAGCCACGTCGGCCACCACTAGGAACAGCCGGGTTGCCGCAGGATCGGTGGGGTGGGGTCCACGGAGGAAGGCGTCGTAGTAATCACCACCTACGGTGTTCGCGGGCCGCGTCGCAAAGGCGATGTCCACCCCCGGCACTTGAGGCGGCACGGCGGGCACCAGCCAGCGCTGGATCTCGCGGGCGATTTCCAGGTCGCGCTTCATGGTGACGCGGTCGGCCAGTTCCAGCGCCAGCAAAAACACCAGACCGCCCAGGGCCAGTAGGACGAAAGAAAAGTTTCCGGGTAGCTGGGTGAGAACGCCGCCGTCCGTCTTTTCGATGCGCGCGCTAGTAAGGGCGAGAACCCCCAGAGCCAGGGCGATGAGCAGAAACACGCGCCGCGCCGGCGAGAGCTTCAGGAGCATCGCCCAAAACAGGGCACTGGCGGTTCTGAAGACGCGCCGGGCACCAGACTCGCGTTCCAGCGCTGCCCAATCCACTTCGCGGGTGTAGAGGCTGTAGCTGGCGCGCGCCTCCGCCACGAACTGCGTCCAGAGGACCTGAACCTCCAGCCCTTCTGTCACCCGCTGCCAGAAGGTCTCGAGACTTGCGCCCATTCGGCCGAAGAAGTTGGAGGCTTTTTCCGCGAATTTCTCGGGACCGCTGCTCGGGAGAGAGGACATCGGAGGGGATTATAAAGCGAAGAGCAAGACGAGTGTGAGATATCGTGAGTCGTGGTGGCCGGGCTTACCCCGCCCGAATGTAGGGGCGGTTTTACGCCGCCCCGTGGCCTGTTTCCACTGACAACTGACAACTGGCAACTGACAACTGGCGACTGCCTCCTGCCTACTGGTTCAAAGGAAGTCCCGCCCAATCAGCCGCTCGATGCGCTTGCGGACGGGCGGGTGGGTTGAAAACCAGCTCGAGAACAATTCCCCGGCGGTGAGCGGCTGGATAATGAACATGTGCGCCATCGAGGGCGACGCCTGCATCGGAATGCGCTTCGACCACTTGTCGATCTTGCCGAGCGCCCGCGCCAAGCCCTGCGGGTTGCCGGTGATGCGTGCGCCAGTCGAGTCCGCCTCGTATTCGCGCGAGCGCGAGATGGCAAGCTGGATGAGCAGGGCCGCCAGTGGCGCGACAATCATCATGGCCAGGGCCGAAAGCGCTCCGCCCCGGCGGTTGTCGGAGCGTCCGCCGCCGAAGCCGAACAGTTCAGCGTAGTAAACCATGCGCGCCAGCATGGTGATGGTGCCCGCAATCGTTGCCACCACGGCGCTGATCAGGATGTCGCGGTTTCGGACGTGGCCCAATTCGTGCGCCAACACGCCTTCGATTTCCTCGTCGTCACAGATTTCCAGGATGCCGCGCGTCACGGCCACCGAAGCGTGGCTGGGATTGCGCCCTGTGGCAAAAGCGTTCGGCGAGTCGGTAGGCATGAAATAGATCTTCGGCACGGGAATGTCGGCCTTGGCCGCCAGGCGCTCGACAATCTGATAGAGGCGCGGGGCCTGCTCGCGCGCGACGGGCTTCGCGCCGCTCATCGCAATCGCCAGCTTGTCGGAGAAGAAATAGCTGCCCAGGTTCATCACCGCCGCCAGCACCAGGGCAAACATCAGCCCTCGCTGCCCCGCCCAACTCTGCCCAATGGCCAGCAAGAGGCCCGTCAGGCCGGCAAGCAAGATGGTTGTCTTCAAGTTATTCCACATTACTTTCGACCCCCACGTTCCAGCATTCCATTGTCACCTATATTAGATGCACCGCCAACCCCGTGCGGCTGCCGCCATCAACTCCAATGGCGAAGTAGCCTGACCTGAGGGAATGCTGCGGAGAGCAAGTTGAACAAACGCTCATCCGCGGTCAGAAAATCCCAACCCGTCTCGAGCGCGAGAGCAAGATACAACCCATCATAAACGGAATGGCGGTGCGTGAGGGCCAGGCGGAGGGCCGATCCCGCCAGGTCGTCGGCAGGCGTCAAGGGAATCCGCATTCCGGAAAACTGCTCGAAGAGCCGCTCGATCTCATCGCGGCTGGCGAGTCCGCGAAGGGCTCTCTTCCACAGGGCGTTAGCAACTTCCGCAGGCAGAATATCGGGTGCCAACAAATCCACCCGGCCGCCCTGCCATTCCTTGAACACGGCCCGTGCTTTGTCTGTGTCCGCTTCGGGAAGCAGGTACTTGGTGGCGACGCTCGCGTCTATGACGAGGCTCATCGACTGTCCCGGTCTTCGCGGATCAACTCAGCGCTGTCAGGCTGATTAGGGTACTTGCGGGCGATTTCTTCACGAATTCGGTCGATTGCCGCCATCGCCTTGGCGGCGCGGGCTCGACGACGGGCCATCTCGGCCTTGTCGGCGAACAGGGCCAGGATTTCGGCATTCAGGCTGCGGCGGCGGCGCTTGGCGTCGCGCTTCAGCCCGGCGTAGACATCTTTCGGAATCCTGCGCACCGTAACATTGGGCATAGATCCTCCGACATCAAAATGATATCACAGCCGATATCATTCTGCCATCACGAATCGCCAAGGGCGGAGACCAACGAACGCCCGGGTGAAGGAGTTCTCCTCCATGGCATTCATCGGCCACCCGTGGCCGAGGAAGAGAACCTGCATCTGCGCCACTTGCTACTTTCACCCACTTGGGCCTGTAGCGAAGGCTTGTTCTGTACGTCCGCGGCTGTTCGTCCCCGACATTTGCCCCCAGAGCCGGAGAGTTGAAGAATAACTCTTCGCTACCTGCTCATGGTTCGAGAAACCCAACCCGTGATCACCGACGAATTCGACCCAAAGGGATTCGCCGGGCGATGGCGATCAAAATCCGCGGAATCGTTCTCGCCCAGAAAGGAATCCAGATGGCGATCCATTCCCACACCAGTCCAGGCAATATGCGGAGAGGGGGTTCCGTATCTCGCTTTTCGTGCGCGTAATATGAGATCTTTTCGCCGTCCCAAGCCACGGAAGTTGTCGGGTGGTATCGCAGAGTGGAAATGCGTGGCATCCGCAAGCCGAGCAGCGACAGCTGAGGCTCCAGCAAGTAGAACTTGCCATCCTTCTCAAACGTGACCCAAGCGTGACCTTCGCCGTATCTGCCAGCCTTGCCGCCTGTAAAGCGCGCTGCGTATCCCATCTCCAGAAGTTGCCGCCAAGTCCAGAGCGCAAGGTCCACGCAATCCCCCGTCCTGGTCTTCTCCAACTCCTCGGGTGGTTGCCAGTAGTCTCTCTTGGCGAACGGGTCGGCGTCAGACCTCCGGCATGTCAGAAGGAATTCGCGTATTTCGTCTAAGGTAGAGCACCTGCATTTCAAGGGTTGGGTGAGATTCCGTGCCATAGGGAACGTGGGCCGAAACCCGGTACGCTGCTCAGAGCGTCCGGGACGAAAGACCTTTCGGCCGTGAACGTCGTACAAGTGGGGGAATAGCTCGGCAATCATATACCCAAGATGATACCACGACGGCGTAGGGTGGAGGAAAGCGCGCAGCACGGACTCGCTTTGCAGGTCCGCGGTGCCAGTTATAGCCGTGCGGCCTTGGCAGTGGCCCGATCGAAGGTCATCTGGCCCTTCTTCATGTCTCCGTCCACGGTGAGTGTGTCACCGGCGAAGACCTCCCAGTCGAGGAGCTTCATCGTTCGAAACTCGAAAATGGAAATTGGAAAATCGAAACTAGAAACTCGACCCCGTTGGAACTGATGCCAGCGTTCCCTCGGCGGATCTCAAATCTGAGATTTGAGAACGCAGATTCAAAAAAAGCGCGCCGGGTCGTCGAGAACCGCCGACCGCGGCGCGGCTCCATGCTGCCAGTCAATACGCAAGCGCGATGCGCTTCGGCACGCCGCGCGGACGGTCAGCTCTTGCTGACGTTGATCTTGATGGTCTTCGGCTTCGCCTCTTCCCGCTTGGGCAGCGTCAAGGTCAACAGGCCGTCCTGGTACTCGGCTGCTACCTTTTCGGCGTCCATCGAGTTGGGCAGCGCGAAGCTCCGCGCGAAGGAGCCGTAGGAGCGCTCGATGCGGTGATAGTTCTCCTCCTTGGTCTCGTTCTCGAACTTGCGCTCGCCCTTCAGGTAGAGCGTGTTGTCCTCGACGCGGACCTCCACGTCCTTGGGGTCAACACCCGGCAGTTCGGCCTTCAGGACGATGCTGTTCTCGGTTTCAAAGATGTCGACCGCCGGCGCCCAGGCTCGGGTGGAGAGCTCGCCCTCCCTCTGGCCAAACGGGGGGGAGAAAGCCTCGCGGAAAAGACGGTCGAACTCCCTTTCAGTTGCCAGTAGATCACGGAACGGTTGCCATCGAACAATCGCCATTGCTGTCTACCTCCTTGATTGTTCTTTCTCAGCCTTAGCAGATACACATCATATAATCTTAGTGCCAAGCTATCAAGACCTTTTAGCGCTTTATTTTCAATAGATTAGAACCAAGAAGTGGACTGGTGTTCTACATAAACCTTGCATTCCTTGTCGTGCGGGGAACCTGTCAGTCTCGGCAAGTAAGGCCCTGTTGCCGTCACCTGGGTGCGGTCTTGAGCTACCAATCGCCGGGTGCGTCCCGCCGTGAGGGAAATGATCCGATTCGGGCTATAATGACGGCGCGCTTTTTTGCGGCATCATATCCTTCTGGGGGAGGAGGTCAATCCGTGTGGAGATTACTGAACGGCTTCACTAGATTTCTGGCACTGGGCCTGGCGGCTCCCGTCGCGGCCCAGGCTGGGTCTCTGAAGGTTGGGGACAGAGCGCCGGACTTCGCCCTGCCGGACCAGGAAGGCAGGGTCGTCAAGCTCAGCGATTTTCACGGAAAGAAGAACGTCGTGTTGGCGTTCTATGTTCTGGCGTTCACCGGCGGCTGAACGAAGGAGCTAAAGGCGTATCAGGCTGATATCGCCAAATTCGAGCAGACCGACACCCAGATTCTGGGCATCAGCGTGGATAGTTCACATGCCAACAAAGTCTTTGCCGAACAGATTGGCGTGAAGTTCCCCTTGCTAAGCGACTTTCAGCGGACAGTCTCGAAACAATACGGGATCTTCAACGAGCAACACGGCTTCGCCAACCGGACCACTTTTGTCGTGGACAAGGAAGGGGTTATCCGGCACATTGAAAAGAATGCCGCCGCCATCGACCCCAGCGGCGCGCACGCCGTCTGCAGCCTGCTGGAACACAGAAAGGCAGGAGGCAGTAAGCAGTAGGCAGTCGGCAGCGACCCGGAGTGCTCACCTCGGGCAGTACCAGGTTGGGCTTTGTGTGGACATCCAGCTCGACATCTGATTGAGCCAGCAATTCGCAGACGGGAAGTGGCGAGAGGCGCAAGCGTCATGGTTGGTCTGACTCAGGCTCGCCGCCTCTGATGCGTACGGTGCTCTCCTCAACAATCCACAAGCGCTTCTCCAAGGGTTCCGTCTTGATCAATTGCAGGACCCTGGGGAGCACGCCAAGCACATGCTTCCGGCTCTGGCTATCAAGCCGCAGGACAACGATTCCGCAATGGTTCTCCGGGGGATGGGCGCGGAGGTCACCGAACCCAACATCGAGTGTCAGCAATGCCCGCTTCTCAAGCCATCACCGTTCGATCATTTGGATATCTTTGATTCCGCGCAGATTCTCGTCCCAGACAGTCACGGCATCGTGGCCTTGCTTCTGGAGAAACTTGGCAACTTCGGGGTGCAGGTTCTCGTCAGTCTTAAATCGCATCACACTGCTCCCAGCGGGACGAATCGCTCCTTGGCGAGTTCGGCGGCGTAGGCAATCGCGGCTTGGACGTCCTCGCCCTTCAGGTGATACGCCTTAGCTATTTCCTCAGGAGTTTCCCCGGCTGCCAGATTGTCCAGCACCACCGAAACCATCACGCGCGTGCCCTTGATGCAGGCTTTGCCGTGACAGATCGTCGGGTCCACGCTGATTCTCTGTTGCCAGGTCATGGCGCACCTCACACTGATTGTGTCACCCTCTCTTGGCGCGCTTGCCCTTGTCACGCCCCCACAATCTCCGTGCGCTCATTGCCAACTGCTTACTGTCTACTTCCTGCTTCCTTTTTCCGTTCTGGCAGTGAGCTTCCTGCCAGCTGTTTCAGGACTTCTCCCAGCTTTTTGATTTCTTCTCCATAGCCACCCAAATCTCCTTGCCGTAAAAGCTGCTGGGCGCGCTCGTAGTGCTGGTTGGCCTCGCGGATCAGCGCCTGGAGATCCGCCGCAGGGGCACCCGTCCGGGGAGGAGGTGCGGCCCCCGGGGCGGCCACAGGCGCCGGCTGCGCGGCCGCGGTGGAGACTGTGCCGCGGAATATCTTGCTCAACGCGGCGTCGAGCGTGGGTTCCATTACCACCTGGTCCGAGTAGGCGACGAGGACGCGTTTCAACTGTGGCAAGCCTCCGCCAGCCTCGGCAGCTAGATAGAGTGGTTCCACGTAAAGCACTGAATTGAGCACTGGAATCACGAGCAGCGTGCCACGGATGACGCACGAGCCGCCCTGGCCCCACAGGGTGAGTTGTTGCGAGATCATGGGGTCCTGGTCGATGCGCGATTCGATCTGCTGGGGGCCATACACCATTTTCTGTTTAGGGAAGGTGAAGACGAGCACTTTGCCGTAGTTCGGCTCGTCGCAGCGCGCGGCCATCCAGGCGATCATGTTGTCTTTACGGGCAGGGGTGAACGGCACCATGAGGATGAATTCCTCGGTGGTGCCGACTTCCGCGAGTTTCATGATGGTGTAATAAGGCGTCATGGG
>JALHUF010000447.1 GCA_022866195.1 Terriglobia bacterium | reverse complement strand
GACGGCCTGCGAGGAGGCGAAGACAATCTTGCGCACCGGGTAGCGCGTGCGATCACCGACGATCAGCTCGAAGAGCAGCGCGGCGCTCTCGGCGTTGGTGTGGATGAACTGGCTGAATTCGGGCAGGTAGTCCTGATAGGCGGCAAGATGGAGGACGTAGTCCACGCTCTCTAAGGCGTGGCTCAGGTCCGGCGGATTGGCCACGTCACCCAGGATGAACTCCGCGTTTCGCGGCACCCATGCTGGCATCCCGCGGGGATGCACACGCGCCTGAAGATTGTCAAGGATACGAACCGAAAAGCCCATCTCCAGGAGCAAATCCACGGTCCAGGAGCCGATGAACCCCGCTCCCCCGGTTATCAACACTCTCATACGTGCTTCCCAGATGGCCGCGGGGCGCTCCGCAGGCCGGCCGCGCGGGTCACCACGACGCGATCAGATGACATGAGCGCTGTGCCCCGCTCTCCGTGTTGAAAAACGGCCCCTAAGGAAGACGGACGCCACTGCCTTTGCCTACATGCCTGTGCCGCGGAGAACCGCGGGAACCGTGCGAAGGAGAATACGCAGGTCGAGCCAGAGAGACCAATGGTCGATGTAATCGAGATCCATCCGGACCCACTCATCGAAATTGCTCACCCGGTTGCGGCCACTCACCTGCCACAGGCACGTGATCCCCGGAGTGACGCTCAGCTTCCGCCGCTGCCAGGGCTCATAGTGTTCCCACTCGAGGGGGCCTGCGGGCCTCGCGCCAACCAGACTCATATCTCCCTTGAGCACGCTCCACAACTGCGGCAGCTCATCGAGGCTGTATTTCCGCAGGAAGCGTCCGAGTGGGGTGATCCTGGGATCATCCCTCATCTTGAAAACGGGCCCCGTCATCTCGTGGTTGTAGAGCAGCTGGGGCTTGAGCTCGTCGGCGTTGACCACCATCGTGCGGAACTTGTAGCCGCGGAAGCGGCGTCCGCCCCGCCCTATCACATCCCAGGGGTCGAAAACGGGGCCGGCAGAGGTCAGCTTTGTCAATGCTGCCAGAACCAAGAACCACGGGGACAGCAGGATCAGGCCGACAGCCGCCAATGAAGCGTCGATGCTACGTTTCACGACGCTGTACTGAAACCGGTCTACAAGTGGGGATAAAGGCACCGTAGGCACATTGACGAGGTTCAGCCCGAGCGCGCCGAAACTTTCAACGGAATTCATTTCAGGCTTGCTCCGGGATCCTGTCTTGCCAGGCTCTCCAAGTGACGTCGGAAGACATCTAAGACAACCTTTCGGTCAAACATCCGCTCGACCACTTCTCGGCCGTTCTTACCCATTTGTGCGGCTTCAGGAGGGTTATCTCTAAGAAAGCGCACCGCCCGCGCCAAGGCGCCTGGATTCTCCGGCTCGACAACGAGGCCGACCCGATGGTCTCTGACGAACCGCCCGGTTTCGCTTTCGGCGCCCACCGCGGCCAGCACAGGCCGGCCAGCCGCCATGTAGTACAGCAGCTTGCCGGGAAAGACAGCATCGCCAACAGCCTTCTGCTGGGTAATAGCCAGGACATTCGCGGCCCTGAGTTGGGCGGGGAGGCTTTCTCTGGGCTGCAAAGGCAAGAACCGCAGATTGCCTATGTTCCTTCCTCGGGCACGACCTAGTAGATCATCCCGGGAGGGGCCTTCGCCCACCAACGAGAACACGACACCCTCTTCCGGGGCGAATTCGACGGCTGCATCTACGAAGGTCGTCAAGCCGTGTTTGAGCGCGATGCTGCCCGAGTACATGACTAGGAACTCGTCCGCACCGATGCCGTTGTCAAGACGGAATCCGTTGTCCTTTGATTCGATGCCAATGAACTCCAGGTCCAGGGAATTCGGCAGAACCTGGATCTTCTCGGCCGGGACATTGTGTGCGACAAGGTTTCGTTTGAAGCCGTCACATATGACCCCGATGCCGGCGGATCTGTCGTACACGAAGCGCTCCATGCTCCGCGCCAAGCGGGCTGCGAGGCCGTCTTGGGACAACCTTCCCGTGGCGATCGCTGCATCCGATACCAGGTCCTGCAAGTGGAGAAAAAAGGGCGCCCGCTTGAGCCTGGCTAGAAGCCAGGCCGTAACGCCGAGCTGGAGGGGTGGGGAAACAGCAATGATCAGATTGGCCGGACCTTGAAAGATGCCACCGAGAAGGGCTGAGAAAGCAAATGAGCAGTCAAAGAGGATTCGGTTGAGAGTCCGCTTGGGGTCAGCAGGAACGTAGATGAAGGACCTCAGAATTGGAACGCCGCCAAGTTCCTCTCGCATGAACCAGCGACCCCGGTACCCTTCCCACACCTTCCATTGGGGCGCCATGGGGAAACCGGTCACGACGCGGACCTCATGGCCGGCCGCGCGAAGGTGCTCCGCCAGGTCAGCAGTGTACGGGCCGATGGAAGTTGATTCGGGAACGTAGTTAAGGCCGAGGATAAGGAAGCGCATCAGGCAGGAGCTTATGACCTTTCGGTGGCAAGTCGCCCTGCACGAGCCTCTTTGATATGCTCAACCACCGCTTTCGCCCCTCGCATTCTCTGTCTTGGATACGAGATGGTCTCCTAGGACCAGGTAATCCATCCTGGTTCGCAGAAAACACTCAATCGCTTGCGTCGGGGTGCATACAATCGGCTCGTTTTCATTGAACGATGTATTGAGGATTACCGGTACGCCAGTCAGTCTCTCGAACTCTTTGATGAGCCGCCAGTATTGGGGGTTGGATTTCTGACTCACAGTCTGCAGGCGCCCGGTACCATCCACGTGTGTTACCGCGGGGATGATTCCTCGCTTCTCATCCTTAACCCTGTACACTTTGAGCATAAACGGATCCGGATAACTCTGCTCGAACCACTCTCCCGCGGCCTCCTCGAGCACCGATGGTGCGAAAGGGCGGAAACTCTCTCGGTTCTTTACGCGGCTGTTCAGGATATCTTTCATGTCAGGCCATCGCGAATCTACCACAATGCTGCGATTGCCGAGCGCACGAGGGCCAAATTCCATACGACCTTGAAACCATCCTACAACCTTCTTCTCCGTCATGAGTTCGGCCGTCCTCTTGCAGATTTCATCGTCAGCAAATTCCTGATATCGAAGTCGATACTTATCCAGCGCCGACTTGATTTCTGCCGAGGTATGTTCCGGGCCTGTATACGTGTGGATCATCTCAAAACAGCGGGCTTGTCCCAGAATGCTGTGATAGACATAGAAGGCTGCCCCCAAAGATAACCCGGCATCTCCTGCAGCGGGTTGGATGAAGATGTCGCGAAAGGGCGTCCTGAGCAAGACCTTGCCATTCGCAACGCTATTCAGTGCAACTCCGCCCGCCAGGCAGAGCCTGCTGAGCCCTGTCCGTCCGTACAAGTAATCCAGTGCGTGAAAGTACACCTCTTCCAATATCACCTGAGCAGAGGCAGCCATATTGGCGTAATGTTCCGTGATTTCCGTCCGTGGTTCTCGTGGCGGGCCAAATCGCTGCACCAGTTTTTGAGAGTACACGATTCCCTGTTCAGGCAGATCGCTCTCCCAATTCATATACACATTCTGTGCCTGATGCACGAAGTAATTCAGATTCAGCTCGAATTGGCCCTCCGGCTTGAGACGCGCCATCTCACGCATATCATCAACGTAGGTTGGCTTTCCGAAGGGAGCCAAACCCATGAACTTACCCTCATCGCCGTATTTGGTGAAACCGCAGTATTGGGTGATCGCAGTGTAGAACAAGCCGATTGAATGCGGAAACCACACCCGTGCCAACGGCTCAATCTTGGTGCCTCGGCCCACTGCGAGCATCATGCTTACGAAGTCGCCGAACCCGTCGATAGACATGATTGCCGCTTCGTCGTATCCCGAAACGAGGAAAGCACTAGCGCAATGGGCCACGTGGTGCTCAACTCGATGCAATTTCGCTGTGAGCTCATCTGGTTCAATGTTGAGCGCTGTAGCCATCACCCTTTGCAGATTAGCTATTCTCGCGGTACGAGCAAGACTGTCCTTTGCCATACCAAAGTCGGGGCGTTCGGATAACATATACATGATCTTCTTATACATACTCGGCCAGGGATCCCGGCCAATGGCCACATACTCCAAGTCTCTGGGCTCGATACCAGCCATCTCCAGACAATACCGGATGGCATCCACCGGAAATGCCGACGTGTACTTTATCCGATTGAATCGCTCTTGCTCCACAGCGGCAACTAAGTCTCCATCTTTGATTAATGAGGCTGAGGTATCACCATGGTACGCGTTGATCCCAAGAACGTACATTGTGGCCATCCTTCCGCCGAAATGAGCATTGGCCTACGTCTCAATGTGGTGCCTTGACCTGTTCGTAACCTGCAGCCGAGAATTGGACAGGATTGCCCCTTAAGCCTTCCACGCGCAGCAAGGCCCACATCCAACGATACCGATGCCTACGGGTCTCTCTCGCCAGAACGCACCATCCGGTCCCACAAGGGGCTGTCTCGGTCTGGGCTGACTGCCACGTACCGCTGGCTGGATCTCGCCTACGCGATCGCTCGGCATGCCCGACGATTGGAGAGGCCTAGCCTGTGCTGCACTTGCTCAACTGGTGGTCATCTCCTCGCCGGGCTCAGTATCCTCTTTGTGTGACCCCCTTAGGATACCGATGTCTGGAGTTGACCCGGTAACGTGGACACCATTATGCTTGTGAGGAGGAGTCCACGATGCCGAGAACGCGTCCACCGTACCCGCCGGAATACCGGCAGCAGATCGTGGAGCTCGTCCGAGCCGGTCGCCGTCCTGAGGAACTGGCCCGGGAATTCGAGCCCACCGCGCAGATCATCCGTAATTGGCTCAAGCAGGCGGATCTGGACGAGGGCCGTCGCCACGACGGGCTGACCACCGCCGAGCGCCAGGGGCTTGCTCGTCTGCGGCGCGAGCTTCGGCAAGCAGCTTCGCCTTGAACGGGAAATCCTGGCACACCGTCCCGGTGTCCTTCGGGAAGAGCCGCCGCCTGGGTCGCACGGGAGACCGGCTCGATTTCCCCGGCTACCGGTTCGATGGGCACTCCACGAGGAACGTACCCAGCCATCTCAATCGTGCCCAGTAGTTGTGCCCGATGTACGGCAGCATGCACCTCGACTACCAGCTTCGGCTTCCACTTTGACAGGATGCCGGTCATGCCCCAGAGCGCTTCAAACTCCATTCCTTGGACGTCGACCTTGATGCCATGAAGCTCCTCATGAGTTCCACAAATCGAGGCCAGAGCCAATCCAGGCGGCTAATCAGACTGGTCTCAAGCCAATCTTCTCTTGGTCGGGTGCTATCGACCATACCGCGCACCGTCGGGAGTTGTTTCAGGTCCAGACTCTCTGGCGCAGCCAAACCCAGCGGCACCACCGTCAATTGGAGAAGGTCATTCAACCGCCGCGTCTGTGTCACGTAACCGGCGCTACTGATCATTGGCTCAAATGCAAACACCCTGCCCGACGCGCCAACCAGGCGGCTCAAAGCGATTGCTGTGTACCCATAGTGTGCGCCGATGTCCAGCCAGGTCTCGCCAAGTTTGACGTTCTTCGCAAACCACTCGACCAATGGACGTTCCGTGCGACCGGTGATGGCGGCCGGGTAGTCGTGCCAAGAGGTGACAATGCCATGCCCGCGCAACGGGCCAGCCAAAATGCGGTGCGCGCGAATGGAGGTGGGTAGCCGCTGGCGCAGGAAGGACTTGACCCTTGGGTTCATTCGACAGGTTTGTGGACCTCCACCCACATATACGCCGACCATTGGCGTGCTCCTGGAACGGCATCAATAGCGTCATCCAGTATATCCAGCAGCCAAGCAAACAGTCTACTATTCCGAAACACATACTTCTTCACAAGCCCAAACAGACAGAAACGCGGAAATATCTGCGCGCCTGTACCAACCTCTCTGATCAGCATTTGCGCCTCTTCCCCCGTCAGGGGAGTCCCTGCTGCTGTCTCGTCGTTACGGATTCGTCGTGCCAACTGGTACAGCGGGTTTGCATTGGAATTCTCAAAAAAGACCGCGTGCCCACCCGGCTTCAGCACAGCTTTCAGGCTCTGCCCAAATTCACGTGGCGGCAAGTGATGCAGAACACCAAAACCAAGAGCAATGTCTATAGAATTCGGGGTCATCATAGTGTCGAGCTGGCAAGCATCGGCACAATAGGCCCTCACGCGCTCCTGCAGGCCATGGAACCGGGCGCGTTCCAGGGTTTTCGCCACACCCACAGGCGATACGTCAACAGCAAACACCATCGCGTCCTGGCTAGCGAGCCAGACAGTCTTAAGACCATCCCCACAGCCCACGTCAAGCACTTGCTTCCCTGCCAGTGGCCCGACGAGCTGATCCCACAGCATCTTATCCCTATGGTCAACCGGCAGGAATGGTAACGGGGCGCGAGCATCAGCCTTTGCATGCCGTATATCGTTCTCTGCCCGCTCTTGATCCATCAGCTCAGTGTATTGTGTGATCGCATCCACCAGGATCCTCCACCAATCAGCCGTGGTAGTGCACCCCGTTTCTTGGACACTCTCCGGCATCCGGATTTGTAGTGCTACGACCGCTGCCACTGAGTCGCGATGTAAGCTGCAGGTGCTTGGTATCCGATGGTTGAGTGTCGTCGTTCTCCGTTGTGGTATCGCATCCTTTCTGCGACCAGGTGCTGTAGCTCTGCCAGCGTGCGCACATCGAGAAGCAGGGAGCGGCTCTCTGTATCCCTCGCACCGCCCGCCAGGGCAGGTGTGAAGCGGCTGTTGAAGCTCTCCATCTCCGGATTGCCCCTGGCTCCGTTGAGGGCATAGGACACCTTGGCTCGATCTTCCACCAGCAACTGCCCGACCCAGCCATAGCCCGTGAACACCGCGTCCTGGTCGTGATGAACGATAAGCCCTTGGATCTCCGCTCGCTGCTCGGTCAGGGTGCGTTCGGCCCGTTTCCAGGCCTCGAGCGCCAACTCTGTCACCGCTCCTTCACCAACGGCCCATCCCAACACCATCTTGCTGGCGTGATCGAGGAAGGGGATCAGATGCGCCTTCTGTCGGCCACTGGCGTAGACGAGCTCCGTGAAGTCGGCATAGGCCACTTCCCTGGCCTGTCTGGCCAGGACAGGCAAAAGGCCTGATCGCTCCTCGGCCCACCACCCGATTCACCCGGCCCCAGGCCGCCGTGATTACCCGCCGGATCCAGCTGGGTTTCGGCGGCTTGATGGTCCGCAGGAGCGGCAGGTCCCACGCCTGATGAAGCTTCTGCACCACCTTGTGGTTGATTCGACCTCCCTGAGCTCCACCGTCGCCCGGCGATAGCCATACTCGGGGTGCTGCCGAGCGACCCTCTCCAAGGGCTCACGCAGGTGGTCGTACTTCTGCGTGTAGGCCCTTGCGTGCTTCTGGCGGTAGTACCAGGTCGAGCGCGGCAGCTCCACAGCAGCCAGCCTGCCCTGGGGCAGTCCAGGGAGCGGCGCCAAGGGTATTCTTGCCGTTCGCCTGATGGGCAAGCACAACCTTCTGGCGCGCGCTCATCCGCCCCGGCTCAAGAAGTTTCTTAGGAGCGCGATCTCTACTTCTTTCTTGCCCACAAGCTGCTCCAGCTCGGCAATCCGCCGCTCGTACTGCTGCCCTGTGCCGTCCTCGGCGAACACTTCGGGCCCGCGCTCCAGGAAGGCTTTCTTCCAGAGGGCCAGCGAGTTGGGGTGCACGCCATACTGCTTGGCGATCTGCCCGGGGGTCTTCTCCCCGCCAAGGGCTTCCATGACCCCCTGGAACTTGAACTTCGGCGAATATCGTTTCTTAGCCATGACTGACGCCTCCTCTCGGGGCAGTCCTGGCCGTAGCGTATCTCAACTCCGGAGCGGGTCAACTCCACAATACCCGCGTGTCCAATTTCCTGGGGTCATGACCAACCGAGGTATCTACCAGGGGGAACCCATATATGAGGCCTCACCAGTTATCAGCACTTTGCGACTATTCCAATTAGTGATTCCCCGTTGCTCGATGCCTGTTTCATAAGGCGCACGATTCTTTCCACCCATTTCGCCAGATGAGTGCTTTGAGGGAGTTCCTCCGACGCCCCAGTAACAAATCGCCAAGGCAAGAAAGCACTTTGAACAACCACACGGAGCGATACTCAAGTCGTTTTCGCAGCGCTTTCATACAGCTGCACTAGCCGCTCCACGTATGGCCCCACGTCATACTGATGGGCGAGTTGGCGTGATCTTTCCCCCATTTCCCTGCGCAGCTGAGCGTCGTAGACCAACCTCTCTATTGCCTTGGACAGCGCTGGGATATCACCTGGTTCGAAAAGTATTCCGTTCTCGTCATGCCTAACGACATCCGGTATAGCGCCCACCCTTGAGGCGATGATCGGCAAACCAGCAGCCATTGCTTCAAGAATGGCAACTGGTTGTCCTTCGGCATAGGACGGCAGCACGAAGATATCGCTATCCACAACGATCTGGTCCTTTTGCTCTCCATAGACAGGTCCAAGAAACTGACAACACTCTGCCAGATCCAGGCTACGGGCCAGAGCTTGGACCCGGTTCAAAGCGCCTGTGCCACGGTCGCCTCCGATGAAGATCAACTTCACCTCAGAAGGAACGTTGCTTTGAGCAAGCGCTCGCACTAAGTCAAGTTGGCCCTTTCTCTCCCCAATCATGGTGCCCAGAAAGAGAAGTCGAATGCTATTGGTTGAGGAAGATGTCTTTTCCAGCGAACACCAATGAGCCAGATCAATACAGTTGTGCATAACCTCTATCGGTTTGGTTGCAGGCAGATGCCGTCGCAAGTGGATACCGATCTGTTCGGACACCGGGACGATCACATCTGCCTGGGCAATCACTCTCATCATCAGCCTCTCGGTCCATTTCATATTGAGCAGGCATAGGTCGTCAGCCAAGAAGTGAAGGTGGAAGACGGTAGGTACACGCCGCCAGCGACTCGCCAAGAGAAAGAGGCTTGCTTTGGCCAAGGCGGTCCTTCCTCCGGGCGCGTGAACATGAATCACTTGAGGTTCGAACCTGCGAATCTCTCGATGGAATGCCAGCAACTGCTGCATCATTCTCAAGACACGGCGAGGGCCGATTCGG
>JALHUF010000446.1 GCA_022866195.1 Terriglobia bacterium | reverse complement strand
TCCTCCAAAGTGGGGACAGGGCAGTTTTCCCTGCTACCTTGATTAAGGACACCGCATCTGATAATTTGGGAGTTGGCAGGTGGGCTGGGTCGTCCTTGCTACCCGACAATTCCTCAAGGAGTGGTGAATGCCTATTGAGTTGACACCCAGGGCAGTGGAGAAGGTGAAGGAGATTCTCGCTCAGCAACAGCCTCAGCCGAAGGGACTTCGTGTCTCAGTAGTGGGCGGAGGCTGCTCGGGCTTCTCCTACCAGATGAACTTCGAGAGTGAGTCGAGCGGCATCGACAAGACGTTCGAGTTTGACGGCGTGAAGGTTTTCGTCGATCAAGCCTCGCTTATCTACCTGGACGGAACCAAGATCGATTTCGTGGAAACCCTGGAAGCGTCAGGCTTCAAGTTCGACAATCCCAACGTGAAGACCACCTGCGGTTGCGGCAGTTCTTTCAGCGCCTAGGGTCGGCTCAAAACCGCAACGTTTGCCCCCGGCGTTCTCAGACTCACGGAAAACCGGGGTTTCTTATTTGTATCGCTGGGACACCGCGAGCCACCGGCCTTTTCCAAGCGGCATCTTGCAGCCGCCGCCGCCCACTTTCCCCCTCTCAGTTTTAGCGATTCCCTGAGCCTGGCTCCGCTATAATACAGGCCACTGATGAGGATCGCACTCGCCCAGATCAACACGACGGTTGGCGATTTTGCCGGGAACGTAGACCGGATTGTGAAATATGCACGACACGGCGTAGAGCGTGGCGCCGACCTGGTCGTCTTCCCGGAACTTGCTCTGTGCGGTTATCCGCCCCGCGACCTGGTGGAGAAGCCGGAGTTCGTCCAGCGCTCGGAGGCGGAACTCGAGCGCCTGGCCAGCCTCTTGCCGGACGTGCCCGTCCTGGTTGGCTACGTGCGGCGCTCGCACGCGGAGCAGGGCAAGCCCGCTTCCGACGCGGCGGCGCTGCTCCATCGCGGCAAGGCAGTGCTCGACTACGCGAAGATTCTGTTGCCTTTCTACGATGTCTTCGACGAGTCTCGTTATTTCGAACCGGGAACTTCGCCCGGCTTGCACGAGCTGGGGGGACTTCGCCTGGGCGTCACCATTTGCGAGGACACCTGGAACGACAAGCATTTCTGGAAAAAGCAACTCTACGCGCGTGATCCGGTGGAGGAGACCGTGCGGGCGGGCGCCAACGCGCTCCTCAACATTGCCTCGTCGCCCTTTTGCACCGACAAGATTCAGCTCCGGCACGACATGCTCAGGGCCCTTGCCACGGAACACCGCATGCCCGTGGTGTACGTCAACCACGTGGGTGGGAACGACCAGTTGATCTTTGACGGCTCCAGCATGGCCTTCAACGCCCGCGGGGAATTGGTGGCGCGCGCCAAGTCCTTCGCGGAAGATCTGGTGATTTTCGACACCTCCGACGGAGCCCCGGAAATCCACCCCAGTCCGGCTTCGGAAATCGAGGCTGTGTATCAGGCCCTGGTGCTGGGCACGCGCGACTACGTTACGAAATGCGGTTTTCAGGACGTACTGGTGGGCCTGAGCGGCGGGATTGACTCGTCCCTGGTGGCCACGATTGCCGCGGATGCCCTTGGCCCGGCGCACGTGCGCGGCATCAGCATGCCTGGACCCTATTCTTCGCCCGGCAGCATCCGGGACGGGGAAGCTCTGGCCCGCAACCTCAGGATCGATTTCCGCGTCCTGCCCATCAGTCCCATCTTCGATAGCTACCTTACGACCCTCGACCCGGCCTTTGAAGGCAAGCCGCGCGACGTGACGGAGGAGAACGTCCAGGCGCGCATCCGCGGCAACATCCTCATGGCGCTCTCCAACAAGTTCGGGGCACTCGTGCTGAGCACGGGTAACAAATCGGAACTGGCCGTGGGCTACTGCACGCTTTACGGCGACATGGCCGGAGGACTCGCGGTCATCGCCGATGTCCCGAAGACGATGGTCTACGACCTGGCCCGCTACGCGAATTGTGCCGGCGAGCGCATTCCCATCGCTTGCCTGGAGAAGGCGCCGTCGGCAGAATTGCGCCCCAATCAGACTGACCAGGACACGCTGCCACCCTACGAAGTCCTCGACGTTATCCTGAAGGCCTACATCGAAGAAAACCTGTCGGCGCAGGAAATCGTGGCGAAGCTCAGGCTCGATACGGAATTGGTCCGAGAAACAATCCGCCGCGTGAATGACGCCGAGTACAAGCGCCAGCAGGCCGCCCCCGCCCTCAAGGTCACCGCCAAAGCCTTCGGCATCGGCCGCCGCTACCCCATCGCGCAGAAGTTCACGGAATAGCTACGCACGACGCTTCCTGGGTATGACCGGCGTCAGGAGGCGAGATTTCCTCGCAGCAAGGCCGCGACTTCTGGTATAAACACCACAACGGAGCGAACGATGAAAACTTTTTCCGCGTACGTCGAGTGGGATCCCGACACTAACCTCTACGTTGGGATTGTCCCGGGCATTCCTGGTGCGCATACGCAAGCAGCGACGCTGGACGAGCTGCAAAGAAACCTGCGAGAGGTTCTCGAGCTATGCCTGGAGGAGTACAAGGGCTCGCTCGAAGACCTGCCGCACTTCGTGGGCTTGCAGCAGATTGAGGTTGCAGTGTGAGCCGACTGCCAGTAGTAGATTCAGGCAAATGGAGAGAGTCCTTTTGCGTCTCGGCTTCCGGGCTGTTCGACAGAAGGGCAGCCACGTTTTCTATCGTCATCCCGATGGCAGGTCAACAACCATCCCCAACCACCCCGGAAGGGATCTCGCCCGCCCGCTGGTCCGCGAGATACTGCGCGAGATCGAAATCACGCCGCATCAGTTTCAAGACGAGCTGGAGAGAATCTAGCCAAGTACGCGGAGTCTGCTGGAGGCCGATTCGGAACCCACAACTTCGAGAACGCACTGCGCCGCCGCGATTCACCCAGCAGTGTAGCCGGGTCCGTGTGCTACAATCCCGGTTCGCGGCCGGCGCAGGTCTCGGGACTGAAACGAGTTGGCGAAAACTCTCTCCCCTCATAGACAAACTCGGATATTTGGGGTTGCGCTTGCGTTCACGCTTCTCTTAGCCGCGGCGGCGCCCGCCACGCCTGCCACGCTTCCGCCCACGGCCGTTCGCGCGCTGGTTCTCTCCAACGGCTTGCACGTTCTGCTCGCGGAGAAGCATGAAGCCCCGGTGGTGAGCGTTCAGGTCTGGTACCACGTCGGCTCCAAGGACGAAGCCCCGAGCAAGACAGGTTTCGCGCACCTTTTCGAGCACTTGATGTTTCAGGGGACCAAGAGCCTGGGCCCCGAGCAGTTCTCCGACTACATCGTGCGCGCCGGCGGCCTGGACAACGCCTACACCACCGAGGATGCCACCGTCTTCTGGGAAACGATTCCCAGCAACCAGCTCTCCGTGGCGCTGTGGCTCGAGGCGGACCGGATGCGCAACCTCGACATCACGGAGAAGGCCTTCACGACGGAAAGGGAAGTGGTGAAAGAGGAGCGCCGCTCGCGCTTCGATAACCAGCCCTACGGCACGGTGATCGAAACGCTCTACCGGCTGGCTTACACCGTCCATCCCTATCGGCACACAGCCATCGGCAGCATGGAGGACCTGGACCGCGCCAGCGTTAGCGACATCCGTGCCTTCTACGACACCTACTATGTGCCCGGCAACGCGACGCTCGTCATCGTTGGGGATTTTGACAGCAGGGAAGCGGAAGCCTTGGTGCGGAAGTACTTCGCGGCCCTGGCGTCGAGCGGTCTTGCTCTAAGCCGCAAAATTCCGGAAGAGCCGCCGCAAGCTTTCAAACGCGTCTTGAAGCTCTCCCAGAACGTGGCGCTGCCGGCCTTTGTGACGGGCTATCACATGCCGGCCGATGGCACTCCCGACGCCTACCCGCTGCGTCTGGCGGCGCACATCCTCTCGGAAGGGGAGAGCTCGCGCATCTACCGCCGCCTGATTTACGAGAAGCAGATTGCTCTCCAGGCGCAGAGCGCCGGAAACTTCACCGAAGACCCCAACCTCTTTTTCGTTTTCGCCATCATGAATTCCGGGCATACGCCCGCCGAGGGCCAAGCCGAGGTGGAAGCGGAATTGGAGCGGCTGAAGGCGGAGCCGGTGTCGCCGGAGGAGCTGACCAAGGCCAAGAACCAGATCTTGCGGGATTTCGTCGTTAGCCGGCAAGGCGTACAAAGCCTCGGTGAAGAACTGGGCTACGCCGCCGTCATCCTCAAGGACCCGGATCTGCTGGACAGGGAATTGGACCGTTTCCTGGCGGTCACCCCGGAGGACATTCAACGCGTGGCGCGCAGATATTTCGTGCCGGAGAATGCCACGGTTGTGGAGGTCTATTCTCAGGCGAAGTAGGGACGAAGGCCGTTAGGCTACGAACTAGGCTAGAGGCTCCAAGCGAGCAGGGAACAGGGAGTAGCCAGTAGCGAATAGGGGAAACGAGCCGGCAGGACACGAGACGTTCGAGGCGCAACTTGACATTCGGGAAACCCACCTGCGTCGTGGAAAGTCAAAAGGGCGTCCGGAGGCGCGTGCCAGAGCTGCGTTTATCCGCAATCCCGAATCCCGAATCCCGAACCCCCCACAGGCGCTTCCTCCAATGGCGGGCTCTAGGGCAGCTCCTGTGTGCCGCGCTGCTTTTCGGCCTAACGACAGCGCTGGCGCGCGAGTTCCCGCCCGAGGTGCCGCCGCCCAAACCGTTCGTGCTGCCCAGCGCGCAGGTCCGCGAGCTTCCCAACGGCCTGAAGGTTGTGGTGATTGAGCGCCACTCATTGCCACTCCTGACGCTGCGGCTGGTGGTAAAGTCCGGAGCCCAAGCCGATCCCCCGGACCTCGCGGGCACGGCACAGCTTGTCGCCGGCCTGTTGAGCCAGGGAACCACCCGCCGTAGCGCGCGCCAGATTGCCGAAGCCATTGACCTCATGGGGGGAAGCATCGAGAACGCGGCGGAGTGGGACAACTCCTTTGTTTCGCTCACCGTCCTCTCCGATCACACCGAATTGGCTTTCGATCTGCTTGCCGAGATGGCCCGGCAGCCGACGTTTGCCCCGCCGGAAATCGAGCGCCGGCGCACCCAAACCCTTTCCGCCCTGGAAGTCCTGCGTGACGATCCCGCCTACATGGCCGACGCGGTGTTCAGCGTCCTTGTTTACTCCGGGACGCCCTACGGCCATCCGCTCGACGGGACCGAGGAATCCGTGCGCCGCCTCACACAGCGCGACCTGCAGGCTTTTCACGCGCAACACTACCGCCCGGCGAATTGCATCCTCGCTGCCGTGGGCGACATCACGCCCGGCCAAGCGGCGACGCTGGCGGAAAAGTTCTTCGGTGAATGGGAAAAAGGCCAGACGCCACAGCGGCTGCCTGGCGTGGCCGCGGTGACAAGCTCCCGGCGCATCGTGGTAATCGACAAGCCCGACGCCGTGCAGACCGAGATTCGGGTAGGGAACCTGGCGATTCGCCGCAACAGCCCGGACTTCCATGCTTTGACTGCCGCCAACCAGATTCTGGGGGGCCCGGCGGCCAATCGGCTCTTCAAAGCCCTGCGCAGCCAACAGGGCCTGACCTACGGAGCCTCGAGCGACCTCGTCTGCCAACGGGGGCTGGGAACCTGGGTGGCCAAGACCTCCACCCGCACCGCCGAGACCGCCCGCAGCGTGCGCCAGGTACTGGACCAGATGCAGCGCCTCCGCGATCACCCAGTCACCGACGACGAGCTACGCACAGCCCAGAGCTACCTCGTCGGCCACCTGGCACTGGAATTCGAATCCTCTGATAACATTGCCTCCCGGGTCCTGGAATTGATGGTGCACGATTTGCCTCTCGATTACTGGAATCGCTTCCCGCAGAATATAAAAGCGCTGAAGACCGAAGACCTCCTGACCGCCACGCGCCGCTACCTCGACTCGGAACGCAACGTCATCGTTCTGGTCGGCAGCGCGGCGGGATTCAGCAGGGAATTGAGCCAACTGGGCACCTGGGAGGTCGTCCCACTACGAGACCTGGATCTGGCCTCGCCAACCCTGATGCGGGCGGGGGGCGCAGTAGTTCACTGAGGTTCGCAAGCCATGAAGAAGACCTTCCTCACCTTGGGCGGGCTCATAGTTCTTGTGGCGCTGGCGGCAGGACTGATTCTTTTGCGCATCCGGCTGGACCCGGTCCCACTGCTGGCTTTCGTTTCCTGCCTGGCACTGGTCCTGACCGCCCTGGTGGGCCTGACGTTGCCTGGCCTCGTCAGGCAACTGCGGCAGCACGCCGTGGCCTCGCCTTGGGCGGCGCTGGGAATGCCGCTTCTGCTCCTGGTCCCATACCTCGTTTTCGCTTTCGGCAGCGGCACTTTCTCCTTTCCGGCCCTGGGGAAACTGGCAGCTTACATCGCCGTGCCCATAGTCCTCCTGCTGCCCGACCGGCTGCATCGCGCCGAGCGTGTCGGCTGGCGCGACCTGGCAGCCATGCTGGCGCTCGCGCTGCCCGTCAGCGCCGGGTGGCTGGAAGGCATCTGGATTTGGCCGTACGAACTTTACTTCTTCAGCCCGCTCTTTTGCGTCTGCGTGGGCGCGTACGCCTTCCTGGTCATCCGCAACCTGGAGGGCGTCGGCTACCGGCTAACTTTCCGGAAGGGCGACGTGGTCGATGGGTTGGTCAACTTTGCGGGCTTCGCCCTGATCGGGATTCCGTTGGGACTTTTCCTGGGATTCCTTCAATTTCGTCCTCACGGCGTGTCGGCCGCCGATTTTGCCTTTCAGCTTTTCGGCACCTACCTGACCATTGCCATCCCGGAGGAGCTGCTGTTCCGTGGCATCCTCCAGAACCTTCTGGTGAAGAGTATTCGGAGTGGCCCGCGCGACCTTTACGGCCTGCTCCTCGCCTCGGTTGTTTTTGGGGCGTCGCACCTGCACCATCTGCCCGTACCGAATTGGAAATACGCGGTCCTGGCCGCGTTGGCAGGCCTCTTTTACGGAAACGCCTATCGCACGCGGCAACGGCTCTCCGCTCCCGCCCTCACGCATGCCCTCGTGGACACCGTCTGGCACTTCTGGTTCTAGGCACCAACTCGACAGGGTGACCGCGAAAACAGACCTCTCGGCCGCGGCCGGCATTACCTCGCACCCCAGGGCTGGACTGAGCGGCATAATCGGCTGGACGTTTAACCGGCGCGGCTGTAGAATCCTGCGCCGGTCGGAGACGCGCCGGTAGCGTCCTCGCGACCTGATAACGCTGATCGAGCGAAAGGAGCTTGGGAATGAAGCGAATTCTTACTTCTGTGGCAGTCTGCCTTGCCGTGCTGTGCCTCGCCAGCCTGGGCGTGGCCAAAGAGAAGAAGCCGAAGCCGGGGAAATTGGCCGGCACGTGGGAGTGCATCTCCCACGGCAGCTCACAGGGTGACATGTCGTTCACGCTCTATCTTGAGCACACCAAGGAGATCGTTTCGGGTTCAGTGTCATCTCCGATGGGCGGGACACAGATCACCTCGGCGAGCTACAAGAAGAAGACGCTGGAAATCCGCATTGACACGCCAATGGGCAACTACCTCTTGACCGCGAAGCTCAAGAAGAATCAACTGAGCGGGGCGTGGTCTGTCGACTCGGGTGAAAAGGGAACCTGGGAAGGGAAGAAGGCTGCCCAACAGAAACCCTAGCCGCTCCCGATTCATCTGGCCCTGACCCGCCAGGCGGGGCGGGAGTGGAGGCGCTGCGCCCCTGAGTCGCGGCAGGGCACAACCGGCTGGACGTTTGCCCGACGTGGCTATAGAATTCTCCGTCGTCCGGAGATACTTGGTAGTGTTTTGCGGCCTCACACTACTCTACGGTTGAAAAGGAGCGTGCGAATGAAGCGAATTCTTACACCCCTAGCGGTATGCCTTGCCGTGTTGTGCCTCGCCGGTCTGGGCGTGGCGAAAGAAAAGAGACCCAAGCCGGGGAAATTGACCGGTACCTGGGTGTGCGTGTCCCACGGCAGCTCGCAGGGTGATATGCAATTCACCCTCTATCTGAAGCATAGCAAGGAGACCGTCACAGGTTCGGTCTCATCTTCCATGGGCGGGACGCAAATCACCTCAGCGTCGTACAAGAAGAAGAAGACGTTAGAAGCCCGTATCGACACGCCAATGGGCAACTACCTTTGGACCGCCAAGCTCAAGAAGGATCAACTGAGCGGGGCGTGGTCTGTCGACTCGGGTGAAAAGGGAACGTGGGAAGGGAAAAAAGCTGCCGCGAAAAGCCCCTAGTCGAGCCTGACGCTTATGGCCCGGATAAGCCCGGGCGCCTCCGGCCCTGAGGCGCTGCGCCGCCGGGCGATCCGTCTCGAATACTTCACCGTGGGGTGGAATATTGTCGAGGCAGCCGTAGCGCTGGCGGCGGGCGGCTTGGCCTCCAGTATCGCCCTCATCGGGTTCGGTCTGGACAGCATCATCGAAACCCTATCCGCCCTGACGCTGTTGTGGCGCTTCAAGCAGCAGCGTCTGGACGAACCCCACGCTGAATCCCGTGCCGTCAAGCTGGTGGCGGGAACGTTTTTCGCGCTGGCTGCTTACGTCAGCTATGAGGCCGCGACCGACCTCTGGTTCCGGCACACACCAGCATTCAGTCTTCTGGGGCTGGTACTGGCGGTCCTGTCCCTGGTTGTCATGCCCGTGCTAGGCGTAGCCAAACGTCGCTTGGCCCGGGCGCTCAACAGTCGGGCGCTGGCAGCCGACGGCCTGGAAACCCTCCTTTCCTCTCCTCATATCTGTCGGCAACGCTACTCGCTGGCTTGGCCCTAAACGGATGGCTTGGCTGGTGGTGGGCTGATCCGGTCGCCGGACTTGCCATCGCCGCCTTCATGGTGCGAGAGGCTATCAAGACCCTCCGCGGGGAGGCTTGCGAAGCCTAGCCAAGCCTCAGTCCAAGGCTGAGGCGGGGGCCTCCAGGGCCGGGACCAGTCCTTTTAGTTA
>JALHUF010000445.1 GCA_022866195.1 Terriglobia bacterium | reverse complement strand
TTATGTCAATCGCCGCCCGCTCCAGGTACCTGGAGCGGGGTACTCTAATCCACCTCATCTGCATGGCAACACTCTACCTCAGAGTGTCACCAATCATTCTGAACGAGAGCAGTTGTCGCCAGGCGTCGAGGACACTGCGTCAACCAAATCAAAAGTTCAGATTGATTGCCCAAACGTCTTGAATTAGGTTGATGCTGATCGAAAGGGGGAAGAGCCATGGAGCGAGCTTTCACGGATCGTGCCGCGGGGAAAAAGCACGTTTGGATGTTCGTCGCGCTGGCGCTGGCCGCGATGGGCCTGCTGGTCCTGGCCATGCCAGGGACGGTGAACTCGGCCCAGGGTTCTCCGGTGGGAGAGTTCGAAGCCCAAACTGACGTCGGCGTCACGCGGGCAGGCGCGGCCGAATTCGACGCGGCCCGGCAGGAATATCGCGTGACAGGTGGCGGCGCGAATATGTGGGGGAGCACCGACGCCTTTCACTTCGTGTGGCGGCGCGTGGCAGGAGACTTGACGTTGACGGCCGACGTCCGCCTGCTGGGTACCGGCGGCCAGCCACACCGGAAGGCCGGCTGGGTCGTTCGCCAAGGCCTGGAACCGGACTCGCCCTACGCTTCGGCGGTGGTCCATGGAGACGGCCTCACCTCGCTGCAATACCGCCAGGTGCCGGGCGGAGCAACGCTCGAAGTCCGCTCGCCGCTGCTGAGGCCGGTAACGCTGCGGCTGGAACGGCGCGGCAACACGTTCACGCTGCGAGCTGCTAGGGAAGGAGAGCAGCTCCAGACGGCAGGCTCGGCAGAAGTTGTGCTCCGCGACCCGGTCTACGTGGGTCTGGCGGTCTGTTCGCACGACGCTGAGGCGCTGGAGAGCGCCAGCTTTTCGCGCGTCAGCCTGAGGAGTGCGACGGCAACAAATCCGCAGGAGCCGGAGGTGGAGAGTAGCCTGGAGGTCATCTCTGCCGACGGCAGTGAGAGAAAAGTGGTGTACCACGCGCGCCAGCACTTCGAGGCTCCCAACTGGTCCCGCGATGGCACATTCCTCATCTTCAATAGCAACGGCAGAATCTACACGTTGCCCTTGAGCGGAGGCGAGCCGCGCCTGCTCGATACGGGGTCCGCTACGCACTGCAACAACGACCACGGCCTATCGCCGGATGGGAAGCTGCTGGCGCTCAGTCATTCGCCGGGGGAGCATTCATTGATCTACATCGTCCCTATCACCGGCGGCGAGCCGCGCCTGGTGACCGCGCGCGGGCCGTCGTACTGGCACGGCTGGTCGCCGGACGGTCAGACGCTGGCTTACTGCGCCGAGCGTAACGGGAACTACGACGTTTGCACTGTTCCCGTCGAGGGCGGCAAGGAAAAGCGGCTTACCGAGGCCCCGGGCCTGGATGACGGTCCGGATTATTCTCCCGACGGTAAGTACATCTACTTCAATTCTGAACGCAGCGGCACGATGCAGATCTGGCGCATGAGGTCGGATGGCAGCGCGCAGGAACAAATTACCCATGACGGCTACGCCGACTGGTTTCCCCATCCTTCGCCCGACGGCAAATGGTTAGTCTTTCTTTCCTATGACCAGAGCGTGAAGGGACATCCGCCCAACAAGGATGTGGCTCTGCGCATCATGCCGGTGGCGGGCGGGAAGCCGCGCGTGCTGGTCAAGCTTTTCGGCGGACAGGGAACCATCAATGTTCCGTCCTGGTCCCCTGACGGCAAGCGCTTGGCCTTCGTCAGCTACCGGTTGCTCGAGCCTTGAGGCGACCTTGACTTTGGCGGGTTGTTTGGCTATGGTGAAAAAGGCTTGATGAACGAGCCTCATTTCTCCACCACACCCAGTCCTGCCTGTTCCTTACGTCATTGCGCATGTCGTGTGGTGTAGCCAGGAGGGTTGGCCGAGGTATCGGCGCATCATGAAAACGAGTGTCAAGATTGGCAAGGGAGTCGAGGAGCTTTTTGGGACGTTTGACGAAAACCTGAAGCTGCTCGAGAAATCGCTCCAGGTCTCTACGCATTTGGCGGATGAGACACTTGAGATTGAGGGCCCAGAAGGGAACGTGCAGCGGGCGCAGCGGGTGGTGGAGGATTACACGGAACTCGTGGAGCGCGGCACACGCTTTGAGAATGCCGAGGTACAAGCATTCCTGCGCATCCTTGCCGAGGATCCGGATGCCACGCTGAAGGGTCTGGCCGAGGCGGGGCGGCCGCGCACCTTCGGCAAGAAGACCGTCTCGCCGAAGAGCCTGAACCAGCGGCGCTACGTTGATGCCATCGAGAAGCACGACATGGTTTTCGGCATCGGCCCTTCGGGGACCGGCAAGACCTACCTGGCCGTGGCCATGGCGGTGGATGCCCTACTGAGCAAAGAAGTAAGCCGGATTATTCTGGCGCGCCCGGCCGTCGAGGCGGGCGAGCGGCTGGGCTACCTGCCCGGCACCGTGCAGGAAAAAGTGAATCCTTACTTGCGGCCGCTCTACGACGCGCTTTACGACGTTCTGGACCCCGATCGCGTCGAGCGCTATCTGGAAAAGAGCATCATTGAAATCGCCCCTCTGGCCTTCATGCGCGGCCGCACGCTGAACGACGCCTTTGTGATTCTCGACGAGGCTCAGAACACCACCAGCGAGCAGATGAAGATGTTCTTGACGCGCCTCGGTTTCAACTCGAAGGCGGTGATTACCGGCGACATCACCCAGATCGACCTGCCGAGTGAGAGGCGCTCAGGCCTGATTGAGGCGGCCGAGGTAGTCGGAAAAGTCCCGGGGATCAGCTTCGTGTACTTCACGGAGCGCGACGTTGTCCGCCACAATCTGGTCCAGCGCGTTATTCGCGCCTACGAGGAGTTCGATCGCGCGCGGGCGGCGGAAGGAGAAGGGAAAAGCTCCTGACGTCCGCGAAAGCGAAATGATGAACGAGGAAAGGAAAAGGCTTCGCCTTCAGCTCAGGAGAGAAAAACGGTAGAGCCTTTGGTTCTCAATCGGCAGCGACAGGTGGCAGTGAACCTGGTGGCCAGCCGCGCTTTTGTGCAAAGGTTGCGAACCGTGCTGCGGTTAGCTCCGCGCCACTTTAATGTCTGTCTTGTCGGTGACCGCGAAATTGAGCGCCTGAACAACGTCTACCTCGGGAAGAAGGCGCCGACCGATGTCCTTTCTTTTCCCTGGCGGGAGACGGGAGGGGCGAAGCAGAAGGCTGGAGCAGATGCGGAGTTCGCGCATTTCCTGGGCGATGTGGTGATCTCGGTAGAAACGGCGCGGCGTAACGCGCGCCAGGAGGGCCACTCGGCGCTAAACGAGATTCGCTGGCTCATTCTGCACGGAGTGCTGCATTTGCTGGGATACGATCACGAGACCGACCACGGCGAAATGACAAGTCTGGAGCTGGCGCTGCGCGAGCGGCTGGGGATTGCGGGACGGACAGCGCGGCGGCGCCGAAAAGCGAGACGCTAGGGGAGCTTCTTCCTGATGTTGCGGCCAAGCGATTAGCCCGGACCGCCACGGCCTTACGGGCAAGGAGGCCGCACCTGAACGCGGCAAACGTATGTCAATAGTAGTGACCATCATCTGGATTGTTTTCCTGGTGGGACTGCTGGTATGCGGTTCGGTGGCTGCCTACTTGCGCCTCCTTATGCGCCGCTTGACTCCCGTGGCCGCGCTCCAGATGTTCCAGTCCAGCCAGGGACGCCGGATTCAGGCCGACCGGGAGCGGGTGGGCATTTCGGTTTCTGCGCTCCACGGGGCCACGATGCACCTTTTTGCCGTGGGCCTTACGGGGCTCTTCTTCCTCCAGCGGCCCGGGCATTTGTGGGAGAACCTTTGCACTTCACTGGCAATCGTCTTGAGTGTGATTGCCATTTTCGATCAGTTTGTACCTTTTATTCTGGTGGCGCGCCACGATGAGCCGGCGGTGAT
>JALHUF010000444.1 GCA_022866195.1 Terriglobia bacterium | reverse complement strand
GACGGCCTGCGCCAGCGCCAAGGGCCAGATGTTTCGATGCCGGGCGAAGATTTCCGCCAGAGCAAAACCGCCGAGCGTGGTGGCCACGAGCAAAATGGGGTTGGGAAGGTGCGCGGCGCCGAACATCACCGCCACCAGAAGTGAACTTAAGTGACGGTTGTGGACAACGCTCATCAGTCGGTTGTGAAAGTACGCTTGCGCCAGATATTGCTGAAACAGGCACCAGAGCCCGTACGATGCGAATGCGGCAAGCGTCCGCCGGTCGGGTGCGAGCGGAACTAGCGATCGACTTGCGAAGCCGTAGATGACGGTGGGGATATAGAGCGCCAAGGCCAGGGGCAACGTGATGCTGGCGCTGGCCGCCAGCGCGCGCCACGTCAGGCCAAGCTGATGCGGTGTGTCCCGATGCGCGAGGTGGCTGGCCAATACGACGGCCAGCAGGGGAATCCAGGCACGCGGGTGACTGAACTGCCAGCGCCAAATGTAGAGTAGAATGCCGGCGTAAACCAGGAGTACCTCCAGTCCCGTGGCCAGCGGTGCCGCGGACCTCGGCGAAGGGAGAAAGGAAAACTCGGATGGCGAGGTTATCGTGCTCATGATTCAGTGGCTGTCCATTGTAAGGCAGGAAAGACCAGGATGGAAAAGCGAGCGAATTTCGCGGTTCGCTCTGGGTCTGCTGGCTGTTGTTCTGAGTTTGGGGCTCTGGGCATCGCCGGCGCTGGCAGAAGGCGCGGCGCCCGCGCGCGCGCGGCATGTCCTGGTAATATCCTTGGACGGGCTGAGCGCCAGTTGGCTGACGGCGTCGCCGCCGAACCTGCGGATTCCCAATCTCCGGCGGCTGCAAGCTGAGGGGAGTTATGCGGAAGGCGTGCAAGGCGTCTATCCTTCGGTGACCTATCCTTCGCACGCCACGCTGGTGACGGGCCGCCTGCCGGCGGAGCACGGCATCTACTCGAATCTGTCGTCGCGGGAGCCGGGGAAGAACACGGAAGACTGGTACTGGTTCGCGAGCGCCCTCAAGGTGCCGACAATTTGGGACGAGGCGCGCCGGGCACACCTGTCAAGTGCAGCTATCTCCTGGCCGGTGACCGTGGGCGCGGCCATCAACTGGGACGTACCCGAAGTCTGGGACCCCAAGACGGGCGCGGCGGTGGACTACCAGTACATCGCCAAGTTCTCCACGCCCGGCTTAGTGCAGGAGGCGATGGCGGCGTTGGGCCCGCCCGAACCCGGCGCGGACGACGACACCGTCCGGACTCGTCTGGCGGCCTATTTGCTCAAGAAGTACAAGCCAAACCTGCTGCTGGTACATTTATCGGCTCTCGATGAGGCCGAGCACGACCACGGACCGCAAAGCGCGGAAGCGGTGGCGACGCTCGAGCGCCTGGACGCGCGGGTTGGCGAGCTGCTGGCCGCGATCAAAGAAGCAGGGCTACAGGATACGACGGATTTCTTTGTGGTTTCCGATCACGGTTTCCTCCCCGTGGAGCGTGAGATCCGGCCCAATGTGCTTCTGGCGAAGGCCCGATTGCTCCAGGCCGACGCGAAGGGAGCGGTCACGGGAGGAAAGATCTCGACCCTCGCCAGTGGCGGCGCATTCTTCATTTACTGGCCGGAGTCGCAGAACCTGCGGGCGGAAGTGGACACCGCGCTCAAGCCGCTGCGCGACGAGGGCATCGTGTGGGGTGTGTTGAACCGGCAGGCGCTGGCAGAAGTGGGAGCGGAGCCGGCGGTGCAGATGGCGCTCGAGGCGCCGTCGGGCGCGAGCTTCAGCGGCAATGCCAAAGGCGAGGTCGTCAGGAAAGAGCGCGAGCCCCGGGGCACGCATGGCTACTTGCCTCTCCGGCAAGCGCTGGACGCGTCGTTCATTGCCTGGGGCCCGTCCATCAAGAGGGGAGTGAACCTTCACCGCATCCCTATGACGGCCATTGGTCCCACAATTCTGAAGGCACTGGGAATTGAGGACCCACAGTTCGGCGCGCATCCGCCGCTCGACGACATTTTCAAGCAGGGACGCGGCATGCTACGGCCCTAAATGGGCAGAGGAGCCTCGGCTGGAACCGGGGCAGGCGGTGCGGCCCCCGGTCGGGTGCCGGCGTAATAGGACCACTCACTGGCCCAGGTAGCAACGCGGAACCAGAAGCGGCCGAAGATTACCACCTGCTGGCCGAGGAAGAGCAACGCCACCAGAAGCGGGCCGCGATATTGAGCCCAAGTCCCCTCGCTGACCGGCGCGTTGATTACGGACCACGGGACCACCAACCGATAAAGCCCCAGCAGGGCAAGGCCGCAGAGCGTGGGCAGAATATAGACCGCGACAGCGCGGCGGAAGCGGGCCAGGCAAAAACCCAGGGAACTGAAGAACGCGCAGGCGGCGCTTGAACCGTCTTCCATCACCAGCTTGAGGCGGGCGTAATCGAGGATAAGGTTCACAAAGCCCAATCCGAGCAGAACCACGATGCTCACTCCGAGCTGGAGCCAAAACACCGCGCGATCGCTCTGCCAGTCATGGGTCCATTCTCCGATGTGCCTGCTCAGGCCCTGGTTGAGCAGGCGCAGAACAATCCAGTAGCAAATCAGGCCCAGGATCATCAGCCGGATCAGGCGCCAGGCATAGCGGGCGGTATCGCGAAAGAATCCGCCGAGCGAAAACCCCGCTTCGGGGTCGCGGAGACGGCAGAGAACGCCTCCCGCCAGCACGGCGTTCACCGGAATCGCGAGCAGCGCCACCAGGGTGATCACGGCCGCATAACGCTCCAGCGCCCCGGGATTGTTGATGGCGAAATCCGTCAGCCAATCCGCCGCGAGACCGCGGACAAGCTCCTGGCTCATCAGGCTGTATCCCGTGAATCTCAGAATGCCGCGATAGATGGGCAAGGCAGCCAGGGCGGCCAGGCCGAGATTGGTCAGGAAAAGTATCCAAACCGCGGCACGGCTCCGTCGAGCCAAGCGAAATCCTTGCTTGAGGGCTGCTCCCGAGGTCATCGTGTTCCTCCGCAATGTGCTCACGTAGCGCCGGCCTATAGGCCGGCAGAGAGTTGCCCGGCTGAAGCCGGGCGCTACGAGCTAGCTGAAAAAGCTCGCGGCCAGCAACAGGTTCTCCAACCAGAAGATCCAACGCACATACCACTTCGCCGCCGCGCGGTTGTCGGGCTTGGCGGTCCGGCTGTTGTTGGTGAAGTTCGCGTCCAGAACCAGTTTTCTCGCCGGGTCAACCTCGGCGGACAGCACCGGAGAAGGCTTTTCATAAACGTACTTGATCCAACGGTACTTTCCATCCCACTGCTCGCGCACGCTCTCGCTATTCTCGAAGCGAATCACGACGTCCACGGGGGCGATGGCCTCGCCCAGGCGCCGCACCAGGACGGTGGAACGGTAGCGCTTCACCGTGCTTTTCTCAAAGGCCTTGCTAGCGGCCTCCTCGCGGTAGGGCACTTTCTTTCCCCCCTCGTCGTAGACCCCTATCTTGCCTTCCAGAGGAATGTTGGTGATGTCGGCCACGGCGTAGTCCGCGAGGTTGGAGCTGTAGAAGAACTGCTGGAAGAACCAGTCCATGTTCTGGCCGGAGACTTCGTTGACGGTGGCGAAGAAGTCCGGCGGAGTCGGATGACGAAAACGCCAGCGCTGGTGAAAGGTGCGCATTACGCGCGCCATCGTTTCCTGGCCCAAGTAGCTCTCCAGGGTGCGCAGGGTGAGCGCCGTGCGGTCATAGGAGTTGATGGCGTAGCTGGCGCCGCTCAGGTACTCCCAGCCCTTTCTGACTATATCGTCGTCCTTCGCGCGCTGGAGGTAACCGTAGCGCCGATCGGTGCGTTCCGGAAACTCCACGCAGGAAAAGTACGGGCCGAGGGGAATGTGGTTGACGCCCGCAAACGGGAACGAAGGTACCCCGACGCTGAGCCAGGACACGGCAGGAATGGGCATTCCGAGCACGTACTCGTAGCTGCAACTGGCCCCGTAAGCCGTCTCCAGCACCTTGCCGGTGGAATACACAGTGAGGCCCTCGT
>JALHUF010000443.1 GCA_022866195.1 Terriglobia bacterium | reverse complement strand
CGATGTTCCTGGCCCGGAAATGTCCGGGAGCTAGAGAACTTGGTGAAGCGCTACCTGATTCTGGGTGACGAAGCGTTGGTGCTCAGCGATTTGGAGACGAACGGAAGGGGACAGGTCCGTACCCCCGGAACACCGACGAACCTGACTGGAGCCCCGGCGGGCGACCTGAAATCGCTGGTGCGCGGTTTGAAGGGCGACGCCGAGGCCAAGGCCATCACCCGTACCCTGGAGCAGACGAATTGGAGTCGCAAAGAGGCCGCGCGGCTCCTAAACATCAGCTACAAGGCCTTGCTTTACAAGATCCGCCAGTATGGAATCGCCCAGCAATAACCTGAAGACCCACGAGCGCTTCGCGAACTCTAGGCAAAACTCGCGACGCGGGTGAAGCAATGGGAAGGTCCTCCTTCAAGGTCGTGGCGCACTTGAGCGGCGGCAAACTGGTAAAAGGCTACACCGACACGTTGCCAGCGAAGGACCTCGACACTCTGCTCAAAAACGAACCAGTGTCGATGCCGAGGGAGATTGCCGTACGCACGGTGGAATCAGGCGAGCCGATTGCGGTGCCGTTAGAATCGCTGAAAGCCCTGTTTTTCGTCAAGACCTTCGAGGGCAGCGAAGATTACAAAGAAATCAAGTTCTTTGCAGGCCATCCTCCAATCGAAGGGCTGTGGGTACACATGAAATTCCGCGACGGCGAGTGCACCGAAGGTGTGGTGCGCAATTCCCTCCATCACCTGATTGACCCGGGGTTCTTGCTTAAGCCGCCGGATCCGCACAGCAACAACGAAATCGTCTACGTGGTCAAAAACTCCCTAGCTGAGTTTCAGGTTTTGGAAGTCAGGCACACCTACTGAGCTCTCCGGTCGGATTGCACGGCAGTAAAGCGGGCCCCGTTGGGTCTGCCGCCGCTTTCGGGCCAAGTCTGGCCCGGATTGCCTTGGCCCGCGCTTCCACTTTTTGGGCCTCTGCTGGGCGCCGAGTCCGGCGAAGGAAAGTCGCTAGATACTCCAGGCTCGGAATCACACCAGGGTGTTCCTCTCCATAAGCCTTCTCGCAAATCCTCAAAGCGCGGCTTAGGAGCGCCGCAGCCTGGGCAAAGTTGCCCTGGGCGTCGTACAGTAAGGCCAAGTCGTTCAAGTCAGCCGCCACTTTCGGATGATCAGCCCCCAGCAGCTTCTCGTCCACGGCCAGAGCTCGCCGGTGGAGCAGTTCTGCCTCGGAGTAAGAGCCTTGGTTACTGTACAGTTCCCCCAGATTCCTGAGGATGGAAGCCACGTCCGAGTGGTGTGGAAGAGCGCTTTTCTCCCGAATGGCCAAGGCACGTCGGTATAGCGGCTCAGCCCAGGCATAGCGCCCCCGGGCGTCGTAAAGCAAAGCCAGATGATAAAGGTCTGATGCCACGTCGGGATGCTCCGCCCCCAAGGCTTTCTCATCGATGGCGAGAACCTGCAGGTAGAGTGTCTCCGCTTCGGCAAGCTTGCCCTGACCCCGATACAGTTCTCCGAGGTTATTCAGGATGGTGGCCACCTCGGGGTGCTGTGGCCCGAGGGCCTTCTCCTTGATCGCCAGCGCCTGGTGGTAAAACGGCTCTGCCTCCGTGGGCTTCCCCTGGGTGTAGTAGAGCGCGGCCAAGTTGTTAAGGCTGGTAGCGACGTGCGCGTGCTCCGGGCCCAAGCACTGCTGCCATATCACCAGAGCCTGCCGAAAAGCCAGCTCGGCGTCCCCGTAGCGACCCAGCGCCTTGCAGAGAAGTGCCAGGTTGTTGAGAGTCGCGGCCACAGAGGGATCCGCCTGCCCCAAGGCCCTTTCCTCGACCTCGAGTGCCCGTCGGTAAAGCGGCTCTGCTTCAGCATAGTTGCCTTGGGCAGCACAGAGCGCCGCCAAGTTGTTGAGGCTCTCGGCGACTGTGGGATGTTCGGGGCCCAGCACCTGCTGGCGAATAGCCAAAGCCGTGCGGAGAAGCTTCTCGGCTTCGGTGAGCGTCCCCTGGGCTCGGTAGAACTCGCCGAGGTCATTAAGGCTGGCGGGCAAGCGCGGATCCAGGGGCCCAAAGGACTCGGCCTCTTGAAGGGCGGCGTTGAAGTGTTTCTCAGCCTCAGCGTAATGGGCTTGCCGGTGCGCCCTTCTCCCCTCGTGGACGCACTTCTGCCAGAGTCCTTCAGCACTTACTCCTGAATCGAGACGACGACCAGTCCCAGGAAGAGACGCTAACGCCATGCACCAGACTCCCCTCGCGCAAGCTTCCGCCAATACTTGCGCGCACGTTCACTTTTGCCTGGTCAGGTCCTCTCCGGCGGCGCAGTAGCCCTCCGACTCAGCTTTTCCTGTCCGGTGAATTGATTTCTTCCGAAGGGCCTCCTGGAGGACGCTCCTCCCTATCTAGGAAGACCCCGGGACATTGACAGGAGTCCGACCCTTTTTAAGTACTTGGACGCGTCCGCGCCCAGCAAGCTTAGAAGAGGTGAAGGGGGAAATGCAACAACTGACTTAGACGGATTTTCGGGTCCTTCTTTGACAGGAGGGTGAAAGGAAGATATTGAACATGGACTCAAGGGGGAGCTCTCCAACCATCTAAGGGTTCGACCCCCCCAGGCAGGATACGCAGGAACATGATTCAAAGGGGAGGGCACCAAGGCCACGATCCTTTCACGCAAACGCCGGAAAGCAACCTGGTGGTAGCTCCTGGCACCGGCACGCTCGCATTCCGTCGAACACAGCTGTTTCAAACTAACTGCAAGGGATTTCACATTCCGCACCCGGATCAACGGAACCTGCTCGTCCTTTGTGGGTACTCTGGCTCAAGTTGAGGGGCGATCATGTTTGGAGATACAATTGCGGGTCGAAGAGATAGCGCCGGGAGGCAGAAACCAGCCGGAACAGCCGATTTGTGGCAAGAAAGAGGCAACCCAATGGGCAAGGCGCTTGCTCGCCCGGCAAACAACGTCGTCGGCGTGTTCCTTTGGGTTTTCCCGCTGGCCCCTGGGGACGGACCCCAGGCGTGGGAATGTGCGAGGTGGGTTCCGGTCGCGTGCGGTGCAAGGCAGTGCGGCAGAAAGAGAGCCAATGAAGATTAGGTTCTGGGGCGTGCGGGGATCGACTCCGACGCCGGAGCACCGCAACTCGCGGTACGGTGGCAACACGCCCTGCCTCGAAGTTCGGCTGGCCAACGGCACGCTGATCGTTCTCGATTGCGGGAGCGGTCTGCGCGCGCTGGGTAAGAGTCTGTTGCGCGAGTTCGGCGAGCACCCCATCCACGGCTACGTGTTCATGACCCATTTCCACTGGGATCACATTCAGGGGATCCCGTTCTTCCTTCCTTTCTACCGCAAGGGGAACGTCTTGCTTTTCCATTCGGTCCTGCGCAAGGGGCTGGAGTTGAAGGGGGCGGTGGAAGGGCAGATGGTCAATCCCTATTTCCCCGTGGACATGACAGCCATGGGAGCGGCGCGCCACTTCTTTGACTTGGGCGAGCACCCCATCAACCTCAACGGAGCGATTATCAATTCGGCGCCCTTGAACCACCCGCAGGAATGCGTAGCCTACCGGATTGAGGCGGACGGAGCCGTTTTCGTATTTGCCACGGATACCGAGCCCGGCTCGCCCTTCCATGATCGCTCGCTTCGCGACTTGGCGCAGGGCGCGGACGTGCTGGTGTACGACGCCCAATACACGCCGGAGCAGTTGCTGGGCGACCGGAAGGGCTGGGGGCACAGCAGTTGGCTGGAAGGGACGCGCATTGCGCACGAGTGCGGGGTGAAACAGCTGGTGCTGTTCCACCACGACCCAGACAACGATGATGCTTTCATGGACGGCCTGGTGGAGAAGGCACGGCAGGAGTTCCCCCAGGTCACGGGCGCGGCCGAGGGAATGGAATTCGTACTCCCCAGAGGCGAGATGGCGCAGGCGAAGCTCGCGACGGGTCATGACCGCCGCCGAGAGCACCGCTATCGGCTGGAGCTTCCGGTGCGTGTGGCTTGGCGCGGACCAGACGGCAGAAAGTTGGAAGCCCAGGGGCTCACGCAGGATGTCTCCAGGTCAGGCATCTATTTTATCGTGCCGGCCGAAGTTCGCACGGACTTGCCCGTCGAGCTGGACGTAATCCTTCCCGACGAAATCACTCACCGTGGTGACACAGCCCTCGAATTCATCGCTCAGAGGGTCCGCCAAGAACTTGTGAATGGAGCCCTCAGCAATCACGGTCCGAGTGTGGCCGTGGCGGCACACCTGATGGCTCGCGGGAATGAGTCTGTGCCCCAAGAAGCGAACTGGTTCTCGAAAAGCGTCAATTGATGTCTTCTTCCTCCGTGGCCCGCGCCAATCACCGGAGAGTTCGAGCGGAATTGTTCGTTTCGGACGACCGCCCGGGCGCTCCCTTCTTTCACTTTAGCTCTCCTCCCGCAAGCATAAGTGCCGGGCGCCAGGTCGATCTAATTCCGTCTCCGTCCAGCTCACCAGCTCGATCCCCTGCCTGCGCTTCGCAAACTGGGAGGGACTTGTCGTTGACAAGTCATGCTCAAGTGATGCTGACCTATGGTACCCTTAACCTTGGAATATCTGCCAAGAATGATTTCCCGGCGTTTGTGAGGCATTGCCATGCGACTCCAGGGCTTTCCTTTGCTACCTAACTTTGCCTGCACGAGGGCGTTTCTAGCCGTTTGTCTCGCCCTTGGCTTTGCAGTGAATGCAGAGGGCGGCGATCCGAAACTGCCCGGGAGGCAGGGAACGCCGTGGGCGCAATCGCCGCTTGCCGGGCTGCCCACGGATGCTGCACGGTCTCGTGATGAGCATCCGCTGCGACCACGATCGGGGAACCCTCATGCCGCGCCGGCGCAACATCAGCCTAAGACTCAAGCGCGCCTCATTGAGACTTACGGCGACATAGCCCTCGTCGTTGAGCCCAATCACGGGCAGACTGACGACCAAGTTAAGTTCTTGTCCCGTGGCAGGGGTTTTACGCTGTTCCTGACATCCACCGACGCGGTGTTGGCGCTGGTCCAGCCTTCAGACAGTCTGATCTCGAGACTCGAAGGCAAGAACTTCAACGGTCTAAGCCATTCATCTCAGACCACCGCTTTCCGATCCACCTCGCTCCGGTTGAAGTTGGAGGGCGCGAACCCAAGCCCTATGGTAATCGGCCTCGACGAACTACCCAGCAGGAGCAATTACTTCATTGGCAATGACTCGACGAAGTGGCGGACCAACGTTCCGAACTACGCCAAGGTGCAGTACAAGAATGTATATCCCGGAGTGGATCTGGTCTATTACGGGGACGAGCGGCAACTGGAATACGACTTTGTGGTTGCCCCCGGCGCGGACCCAAAGGCGATCGCGCTGGCCATCGTCGGTGCCGAGGGGGAACACGAGTGGCCGTCGCGACCGCCCGTGCAAATCGACCGCGACGGCAACCTCGTGGTGCAGACCGGGGGCGGTAAGGTTCGACTCCAGAAGCCCATCGTCTATCAACTGAGTCTCGACGGCGGGTTCCGGACATCTGTTGACGGTCGCTATGTTCTCCGCACTTCGGGAGTTCAAGATCCCAATTCCAGATCTGCGCACCGAGAGTACAAAGTTTGTTTTGAAGTGGCTGCGTATGACCACACAAAACCGCTAATCATCGATCCGGTACTGAGCTACTCCACTTACCTCGGGGGCAGCCAGAACGACGTAGGCAACAGCATCGCGGTGGACTCTTCCGGCAACGCGTACGTGACCGGATGGACCCTTTCCACGAACTTCCCTACGTCGAGCCCCATTCAGGCCACCAGCGGCGGAGGCTACGACGCCTTCGTGGCCAAGCTGGACGCGGCGGGATCCTCACTCGTTTACGCCACCTACCTCGGAGGTGCTGGATCCGATCAAGTCCTTGGAATCGCCACCGACTCCTCGGGCAGCGTCTACGTGACTGGGCTAACGTATTCCAGCAACTTCCCCACGGTCAATCCCGTGCAACCTGCCATCGGCGGTAGCAGTGACGTTTTCATGGCGAAATTGGATGCCACAGGGTCCACGCTCGTCTATTCCACCTACCTCGGGGGCAGCAGCGGAGAGCAAGGGTTGGGCATTGCTGTCGATTCAGCCGGCAACACGTACGTGACCGGATGGACCCTTTCCACGAACTTCCCCACGTCGAGCCCCATTCAGGCCACCACCGGCGGTGGCTACGACGCCTTTGTGACAAAACTGGATGCCACCGGAGCGTCACTGGTTTATTCCTCTTACCTCGGGGGCAGCGGCACAGACGAAGCTTTCGCCATCGCGGTTGACAGCACCAGCAACGCCTATGTGACCGGGCTAACGTATTCGAATAATTTCCCCTTAGTGAGCCCCCTCCAGCCTGCCTACGGGGGCGTGGAAGACGCTTTCGTGTTGAAGATGAACAGTTCAGGTTCAGCACTCGTCTACTCCACCTACCTCGGGGGCACGAGCACAGATGAAGGCCGCGGCATTGCCCTTGACTCCTCTGGTAACGCCTACGTGTCAGGCTTGACGACCTCCAATGATTTCCCGACCGCCAATGCCGCGCAGAGCGCTTACGGAGAGGGGCAGGACGCCTTCGTAGCCAAATTAGATGCTGCGGGATCTGCCCTCCTTTTCTCCACCTATCTTGGCGGCAGCAGCACAGACGCAGGGTACGGTATTGCTGTCGACTCCTCCGGCCAGGCGTACGTGACCGGTTATACGACCTCGACGAATCTCCCTCTTGCCAATCCCATCCAGCCCACGTACGGTGGCAATCAGGACGCATTCGTCAGCAAGTTGAGTGCGACCGGGGTTGCGCTCGTCTTCTCCACCTACCTGGGCGGCCACGACGCTGACACGGGCACAGGCATTGCCGTCGACTCCGCCGCCAACCCTTACGTTACGGGCTTTACCTTCTCCAATGACTTCCCCACTGCATCCCCCCTGCAGGCTGCCACCGGCGGAGGCTACGACGCCTTCGTAGCGAAGCTAGCTGAGCTCGCCGCTCCGGCCGTAGCGCTGTCCGCAATGAGCCTCGTGTTTCCAGATCAGGCCGTTGCAGCAACGAGCACACCGCTAACCATCACGCTCACGAATGCTGGTGACGCGGCGTTAGCCATTACCAGCATCGAGATCACGGGAGACTTCGCGCAAGCGAACACCTGCGGCAGCGCCGTGGCCGCAGGGGCGAACTGCGCCATCGATGTCACCTTCACGCCCACCGTCATCGGCGCCCGGATCGGGACCATCACTGTCACGGACGATGCCACGGGCAGCCCGCGAGTCGTTCCCCTCGGGGGCATCGGCGTTGCTCCGCGCGTGTTCCTCTCCCGCACCGGTCTGAGCTTCAGCAACCAGGGCATCGGCATCACGAGCGCCCCGCAGACGGTAACCCTTACGAACACCGGCAATGCGCCGTTGACCATCAGCAGCGTGGCCGTCAGCGGAGACTATGCAGAGGAGACTAACACCTGCGGCGCCTCGGTCGCCGCTGGCGCCAACTGCGATATCAGCGTGACCTTCACCCCCACTGCCACGGGGACCCGAACTGGAGCCCTTACCATCAGTGACAACGCCACGGGCAGCCCGCATGTAGTACAGCTTCTGGGGGGCGGCGTGGCGGCTTTCTCGCTCTCGTCGCCTACCAGCACGGCCAATGTAGCCCGGGGTACCGACTCGACCACCTTCACCATCACGGCCACGACCCAATTCGGCTTCACCGGCAGCATCAGCCTGACCTGTTCGGGCCGTGCGGCCGCTAACTGCGCGTTCAATCCCACTTCGATCGCGCCGGGGGAGACCAGCACGCTCACGATCAGCAACCTCAACGCAGTGAGTGCCAGCGGCCTGAATTTCGCTGTGATCGGAACCAGCGATTCCCAGACGGCTTT
>JALHUF010000442.1 GCA_022866195.1 Terriglobia bacterium | reverse complement strand
GTGATGGGCATCTCGCCGATCTCATCCAGCAGGAGGGTTCCCCCGTCGGCCAGTTCGAAGCACCCTACGCGCCGCTCCACCGCACCGGTGAAGGCGCCTTTCTCGTGGCCAAAAATCTCGCTTTCCATGAGGGTTTCCGGGATGGCGGCACAGTTCACCGCGACGAAAGGCTTGGGGGCACGAGGGCTAAGCTCGTGGATGGTGCGGGCGGCGAGTTCCTTGCCGGTGCCGCTCTCGCCTGCAATCAGTACTGAGGCGCGCGAGGGCGCGACTTGCGCAATCAGGGACATGACCTCCTGCATCGTCTTCGACCGTCCGACCAGATGCCCCAGGAAGCCCAGGTCACGCAGCCGCCGGTGCGCGATCTCCAGTTGCCGCTCCTTCTCCGAGCGTTCCAGACAATTCCTCAGCTCCACCTGCAGACGCTTCGGGTCCAGCGGCTTCTCGAGGAAGTTGAAGGCTCCCAACTTCGTTGCCTCAACGGCTTCCTCGATAGTCCCTTGGCCGGTGAGCATGATGAAACTAATGGCCGGGCGTGAACCATGGAGTTCCTTCAGCAGCTCCATGCCGCTCATGCGCGGCATGCGGAGATCCGACAGGATGACGGCGGGGCCGAACGAGGCCACCTTTTCCCGGGCCTCCGTGCCGTCGCCAGCAGTTTCGGCCTCGTAACCCCAGGCGCGGAGAAGCTCGGCCAATCCCTGCCGTTCGTTGGCCTCGTCCTCAACTACCAGAATTCTGGCCCCTTTGCTCATGCTGGTTTTCCCTCAGTTCTTTAATATACTACACCGCTTCTTCGCGAGGCGAAACCAGGCAAAACGGGCGACTGGCTGGCAAGTTCTACGTGGGCTTCCCACCGAACAGACTCCTCGGGGTCCGTTATCTTCTTACAAATCAATCAGTTGTAATTGCGCCGCCCTGGCAACCGAAATGCCTGCTGGCACACGGGGGAGGGGGCAAGGGGGAACAAGGTGAACCGATTCTCAAGCTCAGCCCCATCCGGCCGCGGCACAATTGCTGCCGTGATGCTTGCTGCCGGCGCTGCTGCCTGGGTCATAGTCGGGGCGGACACACTGTGGCGCCGTGCAGCAGTCTCGGCCATGGTAGTCCCGCCGGGCACCACCTTGCTTGTTCGGCTCATGCACCCGCTCAATTCCCGTACCGCTCGACTTGGAGAGGGCTTTGAGGCGCGCGTGGTCTCGATAGCGGCGAAGGGAGCACCGGGTATCCCGCTCGGCGCGCGAGTGGAGGGCCGCTGCTTGGCCGTACGCGCGGGAGGCCCCGAGGGTCGCCCTGGATACCTGAGGCTGACGCTTTCCGGGTTGGTGGATTCCCAGGGGCACTTCTTTCCCCTGGAAACCACCACCGTCAGTTGGTGGGGAAGCCGCGTCATGGAACTCAGCAGCCAGCCCATGGCTTTCTTGCACCAAGAAAGCTCGCCCGACCGAGCAGGGCCTCTGGGCTTTTACGCCGGGGCCTGGAAATCTGCCGATGTGGCGCTCACGCCAGATTCGGTTCTCACCTTTGTCCTGCTGAAGCGGGCGGTGATGACGGGGTTCGCGACGAATCCGTAAGTCCTCCGGACAGACAAACAGAGACACC
>JALHUF010000051.1 GCA_022866195.1 Terriglobia bacterium | reverse complement strand
CCCGTCTGAATGGCCTGCGCCGCCAGCGCCACCGCTTTCAGTCCCGAGCCGCAAACCTTGTTGATGGTCAGCGCCGCGACCCGGTGGTCGAGCCCGCCTTTGAGCCCGGCCTGCCGTGCCGGGTTCTGTCCGAGCCCCGCCGAGACCACGTTGCCCATGATGATCTCGTCAACCTGGCTAGGCTCGATTCCCGCCCGGCGTACCACCTCGCGCACTACGCAAGCACCCAGCGCGACGGCCGAAAAGGGGGAGAGAGAACCTTGGAACTTGCCGATGGCAGTGCGAACCGCGGCAAGTATAACCGCTTCGCGCATGACCTTCAAACCCGCCAGGATTATAGTCGCGCGTTTACGGCAAAGTCAATGAATTGGGCGCCGGACACCTAGACATTCTTTGTCTCCAGCGGGATTGTGATCGGTAGTAAGATCTGTTTCTCCAAGAGGGTTGTGGGGATCCCCGGTGCCTTGGGAGGTGCCTGAGATGCGTCGCTCTATAGCTACGACGTTGGTGGCAGTGATGATGCTGTCATTGCCTCTTGTCTTAGGTAAGCCGGTCTCTGCCCGGATATCGACCCGGGCCACCGTCGAGACAAGGGACGTGCGGGTGTGGGTAAATACGAGGAGCGGGGTATATTGGTGCCCGGGCACCAGGTACTACGGCAAGACCAAGCAGGGAAAGTACATGGGGGAATGTGCAGCACGAAAAGCTGGTTATCGGCCCGCCTATGGCCTGGCCTGCGGGTCAAGTTGTCAATAGCAATATGTGCCGTCTTAGGTTCGTTCACCGCCTATTGAAACACGCCAATGCTTCAAGTCAATCCTGAGCAGCAGCGTGCCGTCGAACACGGCGAGGGGCCGCTGCTCATCATTGCCGGGCCGGGCACGGGCAAGACCCGCGTCATCACCGAGCGGGTTGTATATCTTCTGGAAAACGTCGCGGGACTTCAGCCCCAGAATCTCCTGGCTGTGACCTTCACCGATAAGGCGGCGGAAGAGATGAAGCGCCGCGTGCGCGAGGCTTTGCCGGGCCTTGACCCGCTGCCGCACATTTCCACCTTCCATTCCTTCTGCTACGAGGCGCTGCGCAAGCGGCATTTCGAGCGGCGCCTGCTCGACAAAGTGGACGTCTGGATTTTCCTGCGGCGGCGCATGGAGCAGCTTGGCCTCGAGTTCTACCAGAAACTCGCCGAGCCCGGAGCGTTTCTCCACGACCTGAACGATTTCTTCTCCCGCTGTCAGGACGAATTGATTGAGCCGGATGACTTCGAGGCCTACGTTGCCAAAGTCGAAAAGGATTTTCTTCCGCGCGCCGCCCGCCTCGACCCTGCCGCGCGGCAACTGGAGGAGGAAGAGGTTCTGAAGCAGAAGGAACTGGCGCGCGTCTTCCGCCACAGCCGGACACTGATTGAAGACGCCGGATGCTCAAGCCTCGGTAGCCTGATTCCAGAGACCGTGCACCTTTTCGACCGGGAACCCGAGGTGCTACGCACTTATCGCGACCGGTTCCAGTACGTTCTGGTGGATGAACTCCAGGACACCAATTTCGCTCAGGTCGAGCTGCTGCGGCGGCTGGTGGCGGCGCCGGGCAACATCACGGCAGTCGGTGACGACGACCAAGCCATCTATCGCTTTCGCGGCGCTGCGCACGGGGCATTCCAGATGTTTCACCAAGCTTTCCCGGGCGCGGAAGTCGTTCACCTCTACCGCAACTATCGCTCGACGAAACGAATTCTGCGCGTGGCGGATGTGGTCATTGCCAAGAATACCCACGAAGAGAAGAAGCCGGCGCTCCACACCGAGCACGAAGAGGGTTGCCGAGTTTTCTTGCTGGAATCTCCAGACTACCGGAGCGAGGCGGCGTGGATGGCCGAGGAAGTCGCGCGGCTGGCGGGCCGCGGGACGCTGCTGGCCGATGTGGCCATCCTCTATCGCGCCCACAACCACCGCGACTTGCTGGTGGAGGAGTTTCGTCGCCGCAAGATTCCCTTCTCGATCCGAGGCCTCTCCGTTCTCTCCACCGTCATCCTACGCGACCTGATGGCCTATCTGAACCTGCTTCATTCGCCGCATCACAACATCAGCCTGACGCGCGTCTTGCTTGCCCCGCGCTGGCGGTTCCCCGAAGACCTGGCGCTCCAAGTCCGCCAGGAAGCGGCCAAGAACCGGTGTTCACTCTACGACGTCCTGGAAGCGTGGGAGAAAGCCGCGGCCACGCCGGCGCTGACCGAGACCGGCTGGCCGGAGTTGAAGAAACTCATATTGGGCATCCGGCGATTCGCGCAAGAACTGCCGGTGACCAAGCTCTTCGACCTTTTGCTGGAGTGGCTCGAGCTATCGTTTTTGCCCGGCGAGACGGATCAGATCTACGTGAAAGCTTTCCGCAACTTCCTCGCCGGTTGGGAAGTAAAGAGTGAAACGGGGAAGCTGCGGGAGTTCATGGAGTACTTCCAGTACTTCCAGGATGCGGGCGGAAAGATTGAAACTCCGGACCCCGAGGATCCCGCGAACGCGGTCCAGATGATGACGGTGCACGCGGCCAAGGGGCTGGAGTTCCCTGTGGTCTTCATCCTGAGCGTCGCGCCGCGCCGCTTCCCGCATAGCGAGCGGCGGCCGGTAATTGAGTTTCCCGACGAGCTGCGCAAGGGGCCCGCGCCGCCCTCCAACATCCATCAGCAAGAGGACCGGCGGCTGTTCTTCGTGGCCATGACCCGGGCGCGCGAGCGGCTATATGTCTCGGGGGTCGGCAAGCCCGGCAAGAAACCCTCCGTGTTTGTGGATGACCTGCTATCAAGTCCCGTGATCGCCGCGCGCGACATTGAGCGGATCCTGATTCCCGAGGTTCTGGCGGAAGAAACGGCGCCGCCCACGCGGGTTGCCCTCTCGGAGGCGCGGATACGCGAGGGAGCGCAGCCAGGATTGTTCAGCGAGGTTGTGACACATTCGCAGTCAGTCTATCCTGACCTCACTTCCTGGGCTGCGCGGCCGCCTGTGCTGGCGCCCGACGGAAAACTGCGGCTGAGCGCCACCGCCATTGAGGACTATCGGAGCTGCCCGCTGAAATTCAAATTCAGCCACTTCTGGAAAATCCCGACCGGACCGCAGGCCGCGCTGACCTTCGGCAACATCATGCACCAGGCGGTGCGCTATTACTTCGAGCTGCGCAAACAGGGGCTGCCGCCCTTCGCGGCGATGGAGGAGTTCTTTCTGCGTGCCTGGAAGGATGTGGGGTTTGAGGACGCCTACCAGGAGCAGGCGTACAAGAAGGCGGGGCTCGAGCAACTCCGCGAGTTCGTGGAGCGGCAAAAAGAGAGCAAGGTTCCCTTGGACAGCATCCGCCTGGAGGAGAACTTCCGTCTGGATCTCGGCGACGTGGAGCTGGATGGGCGGGTGGACCAGATCAACCCCGTCGGGCCCGCCGGCGACGCCGCGGAGTTGATCGATTACAAGACCGGCCGTCCGCGCTCGCAGAAGGACGCCGACACTAGTCTCCAACTCTCGATTTACGCCCTGGCGGCGCGCGAGCAACTGCGGTTGAATCCCGTGCGGCTGACGTTCTACAACCTGACCAACAACCAGCCGGTCTCGACCGCGCGCACGGCCCGCGACCTGGACCGAGCCGTCGAGGAGATCCGCGAGGTGGCGGGCCTGATTCGGGCCTTGCTGTTCCCTGCCACCCCGGGCTATGTTTGCCGGTGGTGTGACTACGAACCTGTGTGTCCCGCCCACGAAGAGACGTATTGACGCACCAGCTCAACGAAGAGAAGGGATTGACCTATGCTTGATGCCGCACTGTTGATCATCGGGTTGCTGGTGGGCGCCTTGGCGGCCTGGCTATGGGCGGGGGCGAAGCTGCGGGAGAGCGAGAACCGTGCGGCCGCCGCCGAGGCAACCGCCACAGGATGGCGTGAGCAGCAGGACAAAGTCCAGCAGGAAGTTGCGGGCCTGCGCGTGCGGCTGGAAACGGAGCAACAAACCAGGGCCGCCACGGAGGCCTCTCTGGAAGCCGAGCGGAAGAATCTCGAAGAGCAGCGGGCGCTCTTGCAGGACGCCGAAGCGAAGCTCAGCGACACCTTCAAGGCTTTGTCCCAGGACGTTCTCGGCAAGCAGAGCACATCGTTCCTACAGCTGGCGGCCCAGAGCTTTGACAAGCTTCGCGCCGAGTCGGAGGGCGACCTCGTAGCACGCCAGGAGGCTATCTCCGGCTTGGTCCAGCCGCTCAAGGATGTCCTCGAAAAGTACGAGCAGGGGATCAAACAGATTGAAGCCCAACGCCAAGAGGCTTACGGGTCCTTGAGGCAACACCTGCTCCTGCTCGGCGAGACGCAGTCGCAACTGCAGCGTGAAACTGCCAACTTGGTGACAGCCTTGCGCAAGCCGCAGGTGCGCGGCCGTTGGGGGGAGATCACTCTCCGCCGTTTGGCGGAACTCGCCGGCATGGTGGATCGTTGCGACTTCTATGAACAACCGACGGTTTCCTCGGAAGAACGGCTCATGCGCCCGGACATGGTCGTGCACATCCCGGGAGGGCGGGAGATCATCGTGGATTCAAAGGTCGCGCTTGATGCCTACCTCGATGCCATCGAAGCGCCCTCCGAGGAGTTGAAGCAACAACACCTGGCGCGCCATGCGGCTCAGGTGCGTCGGCAT
>JALHUF010000441.1 GCA_022866195.1 Terriglobia bacterium | reverse complement strand
GGAGAAACTGATTACCGTATCGGTCCGGCGGTCAAAGAGATGATGAAAGCCGGAACTCGACACCTGCCCCAACGCAAAGTACATACACTCCGGATTTCGCCGGGGCAGGAAGGATTGGTTTCGAGTTTCACTCCCGCCATAACTGCTCACCACGTCAGCGGTTCCCACCCAGTCCACGGGCGCTCCCTCAGGGTCCAAGACCCGTGCCACCACACGGTCCGCCGGAGCCGGAACCTCAGCGGTGAGGACCGCATCCATCGAGGTGCTGGATATCTTCAGTGTGTTTTGGCGCAATTCGAAGGCCCAGGCGGTTCGTGGCTCAACCGTCCTTAGGGAGAGTTGTCGTTCACCCTCCTTTTCCACGGACCAGTCCTTCAATTGGCGCAGGCCTCCGTGTGCTTGAAGATTAAGTCGAACATTTTTCATCACCGTTCCCAACTTGTCGTGCGTGACGGTGAGCACGGCCTGTTCACGGTCCGCGGTGACAGTCCAGCCCTCACTCGAGACGGTAACTGGGTTTGCGGCTCTCGCCGGCCCAACCGCAACGGCCAACACAACCAAGACCACTGCTGAGGACAATTTGCTCATCCTTCCCTCCCTATGCTGCCCTTTCTTGCCTGCCTCAGGCCCTCCCCGGGGATCGTTTTCCGCGCCGCTCCCGGGCCTTGGCCCTCGCTCCCCATTATTCCACAAGGAACCGCAAGAGTTTACATCGAGACGAGAAATTCCAGCTTCTAATTCTTGCATTCGAAGAATAGCAAGGTAAAATAGGCGGCCCGCAACGGCGCGCTTTTTATCTTATGCCAGGGAGTCGCAATTTGTTTTTCCTACTCTTTTTCGCGGTGGCATTGTCAGTCCTCTTTCTCAGCCATTACTTCATCTATTACTCGATACTGCATTTCTTCGGCGTGACGGGCAGGGGGAGCAAGGCGCTGCTGACAGTTATTCTCTTTCTCCTCCCGGCGAGCTTCATCGCGTCTTCGATCCTGGCACGGTGGGTAGGGAATCGCATCTCGACCGTGCTCTACTTCTCGTCGGCACTTTGGCTTGGCATGGGAGTAACGCTGATGATGTTCTTCCTCCTCGCCTGGGCCTCCTGGGGAGTGGCGAAACTCTCCGCACTGCGACCGAACCCCGCCGCCTTCGGCTACACCGTGGTGGCGCTGGCGTGCCTATATACGGCCTACGGCGTGTGGAACGCGTATCATCCGCGGACGAATGACCTCAGCGTGAGAATAAAGAACCTGCCGCCCGACTGGCGGGGGAAGAAGGTTGTGCAGCTTTCTGACGTACATTTGGGGCGCGTCTTAGGCGCGGGCTTCCTGCAAGGGCTCGTAGAGAGAATAAACGCCGAGAACCCATCCATCGTCTTTATCACGGGGGATCTCTTTGACGGCATAGACGGGCGCCTCGACGACTTGGTCGGCCCGCTCAACGCTATCCGGGCGCCCTTGGGCATCTACTACGTGACGGGAAACCACGAAACCTATCTGGGCGTTGACCGGGCTTATGCGGCGCTGAAGAAAACTCAGGTAAGAATCCTGGCCGACGAGATGGTCGTGATCAACGGCCTGCAGATTGTGGGGATCAGCTATCCGGAGCGCGGATTTTCAAAAGACCTTGCGGAGGTGATAAGAAAACTCCCCAATTTCAATCCTCGGATGCCGTCCATTCTCCTCTACCATAGCCCGACCCAGATAGAGCAGGCGAAGGCGCTAGGCATTAGCTTGCAGCTCTCCGGCCACACCCACAAAGGCCAGATCTTCCCCATACGGTTCATCTCCCGGCTGATATACAAGAAGTACTACAACGGCCTGCATGTGGAGGGAGACTACACTATTTACACCTCGAGCGGCGCCGGGACGTGGGGCCCGACCATGCGCACCGGCAACCATCCAGAAATCGCCGTCATTCACCTCGAATAAACGTAACCGGTAACGCGGCCGGAGCTGCGCCGGTTCCCTGCCGCCCCTGGAGAGGGTCCGCCGCCCTGCCCTTCCCACAACCCGCCTGAGCTTCACGTGGAGCCCTGTTGGTGGATACGGCCGCGGGTGATTCCACCACCTTCGACGCTGCTGCGCTCCGCAGCACAACGCGCCGGCAAGGTTCGAGTCAGAAATTCAGGGGGAGCGGACAGCTCGCAACGAGTTACTGATGGCCAGCTTCAATTTCCTTGAGCGCGGCAGAACAGCGCTCGCAGACAGTCGGGTAGCGGTGGTCTTCGCCGACGCGCTCGGAGTAGTTCCAGCAGCGTTCGCATTTCCGGCCTGAAGCTTTTTCAACCTGCACCCTGAGGTCAGGGAGTTGAGTCTCAAAAGCGCCGGGAAGCGAATCCGGAATCAGTGCCACCTGCGAAACGATGAAAAGCGTGGGGAGGAATACGCGATATTCCTGGAGCAGCGAGGCCAACACGCCGCCGGCCGCCAGGGTGACTTTGGCATCCAACGGACTGCCGATCAGCTTCTCATTGCGGGCGGCTTCCAGGGCCTTCAAAACCTCGTTACGCACGGCGATGAGCTGCGGCCAGTTCTCCAGGCTCTTCAAGTAGCTTTCCGGAATTCCCTCGCGGAGTCGTTGGGGAGAAATGAAAGTTGCCAAGTGAACGCCCGGCTCACGCCAGGGGCGCGCGGGGAGATGCGACCAAACCTCCTCCGCAGTGAAGCACATCAACGGCGCTACGGCACGCGCCAGGGCGTCGGCAATCCGATAAAGCGTGGATTGAGCGGCGCGGCGGCGCACGGACTTCGCCGCGGCGGTATAAAGGCGGTCTTTCAAGATATCGAAATAGAAGGCGCTCAGGTCCACGGTGGCGAAGTCGTAGAGTCCCCGATAGACCTTGTGAAAAGCGTATTCCTTGTAAGCCGCCTCGATACGCTCCAGCACTTCCGCCGTCCGCACCAACGCCCAAACGTCAATCTCCTCGAGCTGTTCGCCCTTGACCAGGTCTTTTTCGGCATCGAAGTCGTAGAGGTTTGCCAGGCAATAACGGAACGTGTTGCGCAGCTTGCGATACGCCTCGGCCAAGTGAGTCAGCATTTCCGCGGAGATCGTGGCATCCTCCCCCAGGACCACGGAGGCGGCCCAGAGCCGCAGGACTTCCGCGCCGTGCGCCTTGATGACCTCCATCGGCTCGATGACGTTGCCGAGCGACTTCGACATGGCCCGCCCGTCCGCGTCGAGAACCCAGCCATGCGTCAGGACCTGGCGATAGGGCGCCGCGCCGTGCGTGCACAGCGCCACCAGCAGCGAGCTGTGAAACCAACCCCGGTACTGGTCCCCAGCCTCGAGATAAACGTCAGAGGGCCAAGGCAGGTCAGGCCGCCGCCCCAGCACCGCGAAGTGGCTGGAGCCAGCGTCGAACCAAACGTCGAGGATGTCCAGTTCCTTGCGCAGATTCCCGCCGCCGCAGGTTGGGCACTTCGTCCCCGGCGGCAGCAAGTCCTCCACCGGATGCGCGTACCAGGCATCGGCACCTTCCCGGCGGAAAAGTTCGACAGCCGTTCGTGCCAAGCGCGCGTCCAGGAGCGGCTGGCGACAGGTTTCGCAGTGAAATACCGTGATGGGCACACCCCAGACCCGCTGTCGCGAGATGCACCAGTCCGGCCGCGTGGCAATCATATTGGAGATGCGCTCTTCGCCCCATTCCGGTAGCCAACGGACTTTGTGGATTTCCGCCAGCGTGCGTTCGCGAAGCTGCTGGTGATCGATGCTGATGAACCACTGCTCGGCAGCTCGAAAGATGATGGGGTTGTGACAGCGCCAGCAGTGGGGATAAGAATGTGTCAGCCAACCTGGCGGCCCCACCAGGGTGCCTCGGGCTTTCAGCAAATCAATGATGGGCTGATTCGCATCGAAAACCTTCTTGCCTTTGTACTCCGGCAGGCCCTCCGTGAACTCACCGGCATCACCGACCGGGCAGTAGGTCTCGATCCCATACTTCGTGCCCGTTTCGTAGTCCTCGCGACCGTGACCGGGCGCAGTGTGGACGCACCCCGTGCCATCTTCAGCCGTCACATAATCGGCAAGCACGCCCACAACTTTCCGGTCCAGGAACGGGTGCTGCATTTCGATGCGGTCTAACTTCGAGCCAGGAAGCCGCGCGAGGACTGTCGCGAGCTTGAGGCCCGTCTCGGCGAGCGTCGGCTCGAACCG
>JALHUF010000440.1 GCA_022866195.1 Terriglobia bacterium | reverse complement strand
GGGGTGCGATGGCCGCTCGTCCTTCCAGGAGTACTACTACAAGCAGTTCGCGCCGCGTTTCGGCTTCGCGTACAGCGCTACCAATAAACTGGTCGTTCGGGGCGGATACGGCATTTCCTACCATCCGCCGATTATCAATGGTTGGCGGACCGGTGCGGCGGGCTTCAACAGTTCGATCCCGATGGGGAACCGCAGCCTTTATCCCCGACCGCTCAATAACGCTTCCCAGATGCCCGCTGTTTACTGGTCGGCCTTAACCAACGAAGCTCTGATGCCAGCCTGGTACACGGACAACGGTCGGATTGGCGTTCCTCCGTTCCTGGGTACGCTGCCTAACCTCTCTCCGGATGGTATGAACTACATGACGGTTGATTACCATCCATCGTCCCTGGCCCAACCCTACACCCAGAACTGGAATTTCGGGTTCCAGTTCCAGTTGCCCGCTGAGACCCTGTTCGAGGTGGATTACGTTGGCGGCAAGGGCACTCGCTTGATGTCGTTCGAGTGGGGCGACACGGGAAAGACCAATCAGGCCCTCACGAAGTACATGGCCCTGAACGCGCTTGAAAACCCTGGGGGAGACCCTTACCTCCAGTTAGACATGCCCTCGGTATTTGACCCTGCCGGGGGGGATCCCGATGCACAGGCCGTCCTGGCCCAGTACGGAATCACGGGGCTACCCTTCCCCAGCTTCGAGGGCACGGTGGCCCAGGGGATTGCTCCCTGGCCTCAGTACGCCTACCCCAACAACACCTTCCCGAATTTCGGTAACTCCACGTACCATGCGCTTCAAGCCACTGTCCGCAAACGGGCCGGCCACGGGCTAAACTACATCGCGGCCTACACCTGGTCCAAAACCCTGGCGAGCAGCGATGCCGCCATCGGGTACTACAGCTACTACCTCCAGGACTACTACAATAAGCGCGCGGAGAAGTCCATCGCCGCGTTTGATTACACACACAACTTCAAGCTCACCTGGATTTACGACCTCCCGTTCGGAAAAGGTAAGAAATGGCTCAGTTCCAGCGGCGCACTGGATAGGCTGGTCGGCGGTTGGAGGCTCACTGGTATCCACAATTACCGCGTGGGCGACCCGCTCCAAATCGTCAACACCAGCCTTTCCCCCGGGGTGGACGGAAGCTGGTGGATCCGCGGTGACGTCATAGCCGGTGTGCCCCAGACGGTCGCCTGGACGGGGCCTGTCGATTCCGAAAACGGTACGCCGTACTTGAACCCGGCGGCGTTTGGCTCACCGGATGCGGACCCCAATTGGGGGTCCTATGCCACGCGCTGGGGAACCGCGCCACGCTTTCTCGGCAGCACACGCGGGCCGGGGTTCCAATCTGAGGATATCGGCATTTTGAAGGACACGCGCATCACCGAACGCTTCGTGCTCAAGTTCCGCGCCGATTTCTTCAACCTCCTCAACCGCACGGGCCGGGGGAATCCTGACACTTACTTGGATAGCGGCACCTTCGGCCTGATCAACAGCGTCGCACACGGCCCGCGTAATATCATGCTTTCCCTGCGGCTTGACTTCTGAGCCAAGACGCAGTGTTTTGCCTCCTGTTTCGTGTCGCGGCCCGTCAGTTGACGGGCCGCTTCTTTTTTCCCCGCTTTCACCCGCCGCCTTCTCAGGACCCCTGCTTGGTCAGGGCCGCGCCTTTCCTTCACACCCGCCTGGCGTGGACTTTAGTTATTGATGCTCCGGTTGGGGTGCGCTATTGTTAAGGTAGCGAGGATACTGGGCGCGACACGCCTCGGATCGCGCGGGTATGGTGAGGGCAGTGAAAGCATTAAGGACCGCCATTCCTCACTCGAGGTCAGCAAAGCACGATGCCTAAGCCGGAGCCCAAACATGACCTGCTAAGCCAGATTCCCTCCCCCTCTACGCGTCTTTGGGTCGGGCTCTGCATCACCCTGTCGATTTTCGGGGTATTCGCCCTTTACGCCATCCACGAAGTCCGCTGGTTAGAAGACTTCCAGGTCAACGTGGTGCAGAAGAACCGCAAGGCCTCACTGCAGCTTTTGCGCCTGCAAAACGACGCCTACTTCCTGGCGATCGCTCTCCGCGACATGACTTTGCCCGAGAGCCGCTACCCCATCTTTTACTGGCGGGGCGAGTTCACGCGCGTCCGTGACGATATACGCGAGGCGCTGGCGCTGGAGGCTCAGTATGCCCAGCCCACACCCGCGGGCGACGAGAAGAGGACCCAATTGCGTCACGTGCTGGATGACTTCTGGGAGACGGCCGACCAGGCTTTCACTCTGGCCGACGAGGGCCACGAGGCCACGGCCCGCTACCTGATCCGGTCTCAGCTGGAGAGCAAACGCGAGGTGGTTTCGCAGATCGTCGCGCACCTGCTGACCTTGAACGATCAGGCGCAGACGGAAGCAGGACAGAGAATCAATCTGGTGTACGGCAAGGTCAAAAGCGACATCCTGCTGCTGATTGGCATTCTCTTTCTGGTGGCTCTGGCCACCGGGCTTTACACGTTGCAGGCCAATCGCAAGACGTTTGAGAGCTTGCATCACCTGGCGGAAAAGCTGCAAGTCCAGAACCAACAACTTGCCGCTTTGTACGATGCCATTCACACGGTCAGCCAGGAACAGGAACCTATCAAGGTGCTCCAGGACGCTTGCGAGCAACTGAGCCGGGCGCTGAACGTTCAGCGCGTCCTGTTTTTGAAATACCAGCCGGAAGAGGACCGTTTCATACGGGAAGCAGCCTGCGGGCCAGGCCCGGAAGAGACCCCCGACGCCCTGCTGGAAAGCGCGCTAGCAGCATCGCTTTCATCCTCCGATCCCGACAGGCCTTATGTCTTCACGGCCAGCCCCAGGTCCGCTGAGACCCCGATTCCGGCCCTCGCAAGCTCCGAATATCTAGCCTTGCCCCTGCGGTTCGGGCCGGACCTTTTCGGCGTTTTCGCTCTGGGGCGCGACGAAGGTCTCTGGCCGCTGGGTTAGGAAGACCTACGGCTGGCCTCAAAGATTGTGGAGGCCACGCTGGGGCCGTTGCGAAACGCCCAACTCCTCGAGCAATTGAAGGCGCAGTCCGAACAGCTTCGCAAGCTTTCCTGGAAGTTGATCGAGGTGCAGGAAGAGACGCTGCGCCATGTGGCGCGCGACCTGCACGACGAATTCGGGCAAATCCTTACGGCAATTGGCGTCATGCTGGGGCGCGCGGGCCAGAAGGGGCTAGATAAGGAATCAGTCTTTGTCCACGATGTCCAGCAGGTCAAGAAGATTGTCGAAGACACCCTACAGACGGTGCGCGACCGGTCGCAGATCTTCCGCCCGGCGATTCTGGATGACTTTGGCCTGGAGCAAGCCCTGGAATGGTTTGTGCAACAGTTCTCCCGCCAGACGGGGCTGCGAGTGCAATTCCAGCGGGAGATGATTGATGGCTTCTTCCCCAGCGAGGAGGCTATCCATCTCTATCGGATCGTTCAGGAAGCTCTCAACAACGTGGCGCGCCATTCCAAGGCGCAAGAAGCTTGGGTCGTCTTGAAGGAAAGGCCGGGTGAGCTGAGTCTGGATATTCGCGACAACGGCGCCGGCTTCGACCTGGGCAGCCAAATGAACCGGACCACCGGGGAAGGACTGGGTTTGATGGGAATGCGGGAGCGAGCCGAGCATTTGCAGGGCACCCTCAGTATTGCCTCTGCCCCCCACAAGGGCACAGTGGTGCAAGTCCGCATCCCCCTCAAGCGCCCAGCCGTGCGCCCGGTGGCCGAAAGGGTGAGTTGACCAATGACGGCGACTAATTCCGAGAAGAAAATTCGCGTGCTGCTGGCCGAAGACCACACCCTGGTGCGCCAGGGATTCCGGCGCATTCTGGAAGATGACCCGCGCATCACCGTGGTCGGAGAAGCCAGCACCGGGCTTTCCGCTATCCAGCTTGCCAAAGACGTCAGACCCGACGTCGTGGTGATGGACCTCGCCATGCCCGAGCTGGGCGGCCTCGAGGCGAGCGCGGAAATCTTAAAAGACCTTCCCGGTACCAAGATCTTGATTCTCAGTATGTATTCCAATGACGCCTATGTCCGCAAGGCCTTCGAGATAGGTGCCAAGGGGTACATCCTGAAGAATGCTATCGAGATAGACCTTACCCGCGCGGTTATCGCGCTCGCCGAGGGAGGTGCCT
>JALHUF010000439.1 GCA_022866195.1 Terriglobia bacterium | reverse complement strand
CGCCAGTGTTGCGGCGGTGGATGCGCACATCGAGCACGTGCTTGACTGGGCTGATGGCCCGGCGCGCTTTGAGATCGAATCGCCGTCAGTGGCAGAGGCTGAAATCGAATACGAGTCCCGTGATCTGGGAATGGAAGCGTTCGAGACGATTGCGAGCTATTCACCCGATGCTGCGGTCAGCCTCCGCCGAGAACTTGAGGGGGCCGGAATGCGCTTGATTACGGAAAGAGTCCGTATCCCATATGAAATCTTCTTTGATCTGTTGCCACCCGACCACTTAGCCTTCTTCGAAAGCCTTAGACCCTTTCATCGTGCCGAGCGGGTTATCTGTGTCCATGCCGGGGTGGAACTTGAAGGTCGCGCTTTGGACTCGCGGGATCTTGAGGTGCTGATTTGGGGACCCGACGGCTTCCCGGACAGCTACTGCGGTCAGGACGCGGTCGTTTACGGACACTGGGACAACTCCGTGGAAGACGAGAAGGGGTGGCCGCAGCCGTGCGTCAAGGGAAACCGCACCTTCGGAGTCGACACCATTTCCAAGGGAGTCTTGACCGCCCTGCGATTTCCCGACCGCAAGGTTCTCCAGAGTAGCAGATTCATGTGTGGAGAAGTCCCTGGTGGCTAAACGACGCTTGTGCACCGTCGAAGCGAGGAGTGTGTCTAGGCTATAACCGCAGAATCCTCTGGATGGAGAGGGCGCGGCCGGTTTCGGGGTCGGCTTCGATGAGAACAGCGCTCAGCCGGACGTCGCCTTTAGCCACCTCAAAGCGTGCGGGAATCTGGTTGAGGAATTTCTGGATCACCGGGCGTTTGTCGATGCCGATGACCGAGTCGTACGGCCCGGTCATCCCCAGGTCGGTGATATACGCTGTGCCATCAGGCTGGACCGTTTCGTCCGCCGTGGGGACATGGGTGTGGGTGCCCACGACCGCGGGGGCGCGGCCGTCCAGATACCAGCCCATCGCGCGCTTCTCCGAGGTCGCCTCGGCATGGATGTCAACGATGCGAATCCTCACTGGGGGAGGGATCTTCTCCAGCAGGGCATCCGCGGTGCGAAACGGGCAGTCGATAGCGGGCATGAAGACGCGGCCCTGGAGGTTCAGGACCGCATATGCCAAACCGGCGCGGGTTTTACCCAGGTAGAGTCCGTGGCCAGGCGCGTCACCCGGATAGTTGGCCGGGCGCAGCAGGCGGCCGTCGGCGTGGTCGGCAAGATAAGGAAAAATCTCCTTCTTATCCCAGATATGGTTGCCGGAGGTCAGGACGGCGATGCCGAGGTCGAGCAGCTCCTCCACCAGCGGGGGCGTGATGCCGAACCCCCCGGCGGCGTTCTCCCCATTGGCCAGAATCAGCTCCGGCGAGTATTCTTCGCGCAGCCCCGGCAACGATTCCTTGACGATCCGCCGGCCTGGCTGGCCGCAGATGTCCCCGATGAACAGGATCCTTATGGTGTTGCTCACACCGCTCCTTTTCTGACGTCCCGCGCCGCACGGAGAAGGGTGACGGGAACCGCCGCGGCGGCACTACCGCGCGTAATCCACGGCGCGCATCTCACGGATCACCACCACCTTGATCTGCCCAGGATACTGCAGTTCCGCCTCCACTTTGCGGGCAATATCTCGGCTCAGCCAGACGGCCTTCTCGTCGCTAACCTTTTCGGTATCCACGATGATGCGCACCTCGCGCCCGGCTTGCAGCGCGTACGATTTCGTGACGCCTTCAAACGACTGGGCGATCTGTTCGAGCTTTTCCAGACGGCGGACGTAGGTTTCCAGGACGTCGCGACGCGCTCCCGGCCGCGAGGCGGAAATGGCGTCGGCCGCTTGCACGAGCTGCGCCTCCAGTGACGAAAACTCCACATCGAAGTGGTGCGCCTCGACCACGCGGATTACCTCCTCCGCCTCCCCATGCTTGCGGAGCACTTCCAGGCCGATCTGGACGTGCGTGCCTTGCAGGCTCCGGTCCAGAGCCTTGCCGATATCGTGCAGTAACCCCGCGCGCGTCGCCAAGTCCTGCCGCGCCTGGACTTCCCGGGCCATTAAGCCAGCCAGGTAGGCTACCTCCCGGGAATGGTCCAGAAGGTTTTGCCCATAACTGGTCCGGTACCGCAAACGGCCCAGCAGCCTCAGCAACTCGGGATGAACGTTCCGTACTTCCAGTTCCAGGGCCACCGCTTCGCCGTCCCGCAGGGTCTGCGCCTCCAGTTCCGTCCTGACCTTCTCCACCACCTCTTCGATGCGGGCCGGCTGGATGCGTCCGTCTTGCATCAGCCGACAGATCGCCTCGCGCGCCACTTCGCGCCGGAACGGGTCGAACCCGGGAGGCACGATCGCCTCCGGGGTGTCGTCCACCACAATATCGACGCCGGTGGCTACTTCCAGGGCCCGGATGTTCCGACCCTCGCGTCCGATGATCCGGCCCTTCATCTCGTCGGAGGGGAGGTTCAGGACGGTCACCGTGCTCTCAATCGTCTGGTCCACCGCGCAACGCTGGATGGCGGCGGTCACAATCTTGCGCCCTTCGTCTTCCGCTCTTTCCCGCGCCTCCTCGGCCATCCTCTTCACCGTCGCGGCACACTCTTGCCGGGCTTCCTCTTCCAGCGAGTGCACTAAAAGCCGACGCGCTTCCTCGGCGCTCAGTCCGGAGATCTCTTCGAGCCTGCTTCTTTGGCTGGCCACCAGCTCCTCCGCCTCCTGACGAAGCGACAGGAGCTGACCTTCCCTCCTGCCCAGTTCCGTCTGCTGTTCGGCCAGGCGGGATTCGAGCGTGCGGGCTTCGCTTTCGCGTCTTGAGAGTTCCTGCTCCCGGACGGTGAGGTGCCGCTCCCGTTCCTCGACCAAGCCAAGCCCTCGGCGGACTTCCTCGTCGAGTTCCTGGCGCCGACGCAAGGCCTCCTCGCGCGCAGCGATGGCGACTTCTTTCCGGAGGTTCTCCGCCTCCCGCTGTGCCTGGGCCTGGATGTTTTCCGCCTGCCGTCGTGCGGTCGCTGAGGCGCTCCGGGTCAAGCGTCGTTCCATCCACAGCCAGACGAGAAGACTTGCCGAGACGGCGAGGAGGACCCCCAGCACCACCACCAGCAAGGCTAATCCCATGGGACTTCTCCTTCGAGGCGCGAAGCCGCTTCACTTCGCAAACCTCGGCAGGAGGGACGAAGAAGGCACAGGGGATGCGGGAATCGTCTGGATGGAGCTAGGGAGCGGCCCGCTCGGCTGGGCAGAGTCTATACACCGCCGTCCAGCGAAGCCGTGGGGCTTACACTCTCCCCTCCGGCCCTTGCACCAGCCCGGCAGGCTTACACCCTCAACTCAGTGTCGTGCCCGCCCCGGCGGGGCGGTTGAAACGAGGTCCCAAGACCTTAAACGGCTTGTTTCAAGACCCGGTCCAAAACCTCGCTGTATTCGCCAACTTTCTCGTCTACACGCTTTGTCGCTACTTCGTATTTCGCTTTCAGTTGATGGTACTCGTCCGCAATATTCAGAGCAGCCAGGACAGCCACGCGCAGCGAATCAACCGTGTGCGTGCGCTCGGCAATCGACCGCATCTTCGCATCCAGGAACTGTGCCAATGTTCGAATGTATTCTGGGTCGAGTTCTCCCCTCATGTGATATTCTTGATCGTAAATCTCCACCCGGATCCCGTCGGAGACGTTTGCCACGTCACTCCTTCAGCTTGAACTAGCCTGCGCGGCCCACGGGCCCGGCACCCTGCAGCTATTATCCCCCGGGATCAGCCTTTGTCAATACATCGATCTGCTGGAGGATTTTCTCCACGCGGCCCCGCAGCTCCTCGCGCTCACGCCGCAACGCGTGGAGTTCGCGCTCCAGGGCGTCGGAACGCTTGGCCCGTTCCTTGAGTTCTGCCTTGAGCTGTTCCAGCTCCTCCCGCAGGGCACGCTTCTCCCCCTGGGCCTGCTGGAAGAGTTCGACGACTCTCACCAACTTGTCCTCGAGTTTTTGGAAGGAATCGTTCGCGTCCGTCACGGTGCGCTCTCGTCCTGCACGCGCACAAGTTCTCAGGCGGACGCCCAGCGGCCCCAGCGCCGCCAGCACCCGCCGGCAGGCTTCCCCGATTTCCTCGCTCGTCAGCGTGCGGCCCGGATTTTGCAAGGTGATCCGCAAGAGAAGACTATAGTGTCCGACGGCGAGTCTGCCCACGGGCAGCACGTCTACCGGCCGGAAGCCCTGGATATCGCCCAAGCCCAAATCCCCCACGGCTTCCACGAGGCGGCTATAAGGCAAGCCTGCCGGCACGAGCAACGAAAGATCGCGCTCGACCGCCGGAAATTTCGAAAAGGAAGCGAACGCCCGCGCCTTCAGAGGGAAATCCAACAGGTGCTCGAGATCCACTTCCCCCAGCCACACGGTCTGGCGTAGTTTGTACTCGCGCGCCACAACGCAACTGAGCTGACCGAAGACCGCGAGCGTCTGTCCCCCGGCAACAAATCGGCCATTGAGACCCGGTTCATAGTAGTGGCGCTCGCCGTCAGGCTGAAACTGAAGGTCTCGAACCTCGAACACTTCCAGCAGCGTCTCCAGATCTCCTTTGAGATCGAAGAAGTTGACTGCCTGCTCGCTGTCATGCACGGAGGCGGGCCGCCGGTGTCCGCAAAGGCCCAGCGTCAGCACTCTTCGCTCCTCGGGCAAGCCTTCCCCGCGCGGGCTGTAAGTCCTCCCCACCTCGAACAGACGCAAATCCTCCTGAGCACGATCCAGGTTCCAGCACAGGGCTCGCAGCATGCTGGGGACGGGCGTGGACCTGAGGGCCGAAGCCTCCTGGCTGAGAGGGTTGGCCAGAACTACGGCGGGGCGGTCGGTGAATCGAGCATTCTCCTGCGGGTCTACCATCGAGGGCGGGATGATTTCCCGAT
>JALHUF010000438.1 GCA_022866195.1 Terriglobia bacterium | reverse complement strand
GAGCTTGAGCAGCTCATGGACAGGTTGTTTAGGGAAAACGTCGCTCCGCCTGCGTTCGCGGTGGCTGACCCCTCAGGCGAGCCGCTGGTGGGCGTCGAAATTCATGTGTTCCGCAACGGCGGAGCGAATATCGTCGCCCTGCAAACCAATCCGCAATTATCGGTCAGCGACCTCGGCACCCCGGAGGTTATATCGAACCGGCGCTTCGAGAAGCCCCAATCAGTTGTCCTGACTCTGCCGGGCGAGTTTTACGTGTACGATGTGCGCGCCGCCAAAGCACTGGGAAAAAGAAAGCTGCTCACGGTGCAACTCGATCCGTATGAACCCACCATTTTCGCGGTCTCGCCGGTAGCGGTGCCGCCCTTTGCCCTTTCCGCGCCCACCCGCCTTGGCCGCGGCGCGACAGGTGAAATTGGGTTGAGCTTCTCTGCCGCCACCCCCGCTGCCGTTCATGTGTTCCACGTGGACGTAGTCGATCCGTCGGGCAAAATCGTCTCACAATACTCCAGCAATCTCCTCGCCCCTAACGGGCACGCAGCCAAACTTCTGCCGTTGGCTGTCAACGACAGCACGGGCAAGTGGGAGATCCGTGCGAAAGACTTGCTGAGCGGTCAGACCCAGGTGTCGAGCGTCGAGGTTTTTTGAGCGGGACGATACCTCTGGAATGTGACGCCTTCGTTATGACGCGCCTAGACCTCTTCCCCGGGAGAGACTTCGTGTTGCGAGCTTGACCAACCTGCCAAGAAATTACTGTTGCGCCTATTCATCCGCGACCTGTGCTTGTGGGGTGACAACTTGGGTCTCCCCCCAGTTCAGCGGCTGGCTTCTTGTGGGCAGATTATGGGCTTGCGCGTACTGGTGTCTTGCCGCCTGCACCTTTTCCGCCCATTCTCCAAAGGGCAAGAGAAGTTGACGATAGACGAGATAGCTCAAGTCGGCGGTTCGATCCGCGCGATGGTCTTTCACGTCGTCCAAATCATGAAGGAAGCGACGACCGTTCGCCTCGGCGACACGCGGGAACCAGCTTTTGCACCACGTCGCCGTGGTTTCGCTGAGGACGCGGTTGCGCTGCGCGCGAATTTCCTCCACTGTCTCGAGGACCTCATCCAGCGCGGCTACTGCTTCCGGGTGTTGCTGCGACCAAGCAGCGGCCTGCGCCGACTTGAGCAGCTCGTTGATGTGCCCCAAGCTCTGAAGCATCGCCAGATTCTGCCGACAAAGCTGAGCGATGGAGACGAACACTTCCAGGTTATAGCGGTTAAACTCCACGCGCTGCAGATTCATCTGTAACAGGTCGAGGAGCTCGTCGTTTTCCGCGAGGAATTCCGCTGCCAGCCGCAGTCGACTCGCATTCGCCTCACTCCAGTCCTCGCCCATGGTCAAGAATGGAAGAGAAGGCACGGGCGGAAGGAGAAGCGTCTGGTCATGCGCAGGGCGGGGAGGTGTGAAGATCCGATCCGAGTCGCCGAAAATTGGTTTGCGCGCGGCAGAAGGAACCTCCTCCCAGCTGTCGGCCCAGAACTGCGCCTGCAGACTCATAAGCTGATATAGTCGCCCCATGTTCGTTGCACTGGGGCCGTAAAACAGGGGATAAAAGGCGCTCATCGAGTGGCGAGGATCTGGAGAGCCAGGGTGCCACCCAGCCGCGGCTCCCGTGGCGTATCCGAGCCAAAAGGTCTCAGGATGCAGACCCGAATCCCCCCAACCGGCAACGACAACGCCCATCAAGTCGGCCTGCTTTCGCGCCGGGGTGTAGGAAATCTGTCGGAAAATCCCCGGCACCCGCTCGGTACCGTCGTCGCGCGGATGAAGTCGTCGGGGGGAAGGCAAAACGTAGTAATCGGGGAAAAGCGGCTCCACACCTTGTGTCGCGGTGTAGATCATCTGCCGTATCCCGTGCTTCCTAAACACAGGGTCGAAATCCGGACCGTATACCTCACCGTCAACCAGGTGTTTGGGCAATGACGGGATGTCCTCGGGCTTCAGCGGATACTCGCCCCAGAAAATGACGGTGCGCCCTCGACCGTGCAGATAGTCCGCCGTCTTGGTGACGAACTCAGCCAGCAGCTTTCCCACACTCCCCAGTTCCTGGGCACGCGCGACCTCTGGGCATTGTCCGTTGCTGGCAAGTCCTACGTAGTAGGGTTCATCAGTCGACAAGTGGAAATACTTCACCCCTTTGTTAGCCTCAAGCAAGTCTTCATACATGCCAAACAGCACCTTGTACGTCTCCGGATTGGTGACACAAAACTCATAATTGCTCTCCGGAAAGGCGCGAAGCTTGGCATATTCAGGGTGCTTCAAGATGAAAGCAACGTGAGCGGGGCCGTCCAGGTAAGGAACCACCTGAACGTAATAGCGTAGCCCGTAGTCCGTTAATTCCTGAAGCTCGGCGGGCGAGAGGGCATAGGGTTCAACAACCGCGGGCGCGCTCGCATATTGAAAGTGTCCCTCCAGCTTGATGGCAAATCCATTGATCTTGAAAAATGCCGCCTGTCGAACGGCACGTTTCAATTCCTCCAGCCGATCAAGGTGGTGGGCGTCATCCCAGTAAATCTCGCGCAGCTGGAGGTCAGGCCAATCGACGATTTCACCTTCAGGAAGCCACAGGCTTCCGTCCCGCGGCTTGAGCAACTGGAGGAATGTCTGCACGCCGTAGAAAAGTCCCGGGCGCGCATTGGCGGTAATATTGATCGCGCGCGCCGCCAGCTCAATTCTGTACGCCTGCTCGGCCAGCGTGTTCTTATCACGGTCCGCCGCCTGCCCGATCGCCACGGAATTGGGAAGGATGGCAAGGCGCACCGTCTGAGATTGACTCCGCTTCCCACTCTGTACACTCAGCGTGACGCGAAGTCGTGATTTCAAGTCTTCCTTCAGGCTTTGCACCGCGACATCGTCCGGAGCAACACCGGGTGCCAACTCCAGCCTCCACACGTCGCTGAAGGTGAAGTCTCCGCCGTTCAAGGTGACCTGTTGCGGTTCCGGAACGACGGTGTAGCCGCGAGCGCCCAGCGGCGATACACTAGCAGCGGTTCCGTCTCGTCCCGCGGCTAGAATGGCGATGATGAGAAACAAGCAGTACCATTTTGGTTGAATTCTGGAAAAGTCTTTCACCGGCCACCTCTCAAACTGTTAGATGTCCTCGACGCGCAACCCCCCGGTGGTCAGGATATCCGGCCGGATCAGCCAGACCCGCTTCTGGCGAAAGCGGAAAGTCTCCCGGCCGCTGGCGTGCAGGTTTGGCAGCGCGAGTCTTCAGCAGATTATGAGCGAGCTGACCACACAAAGAAAGCGGTAATCCTCTGCCCATATAGGTAGTGTTCGGGCATGATTGTATCGGAACCGCTGGTAGATCGTCGCGTGTTTTTGTTTTTCCCTTTGCTCAGGAATTTCCCATCCTCCGTGGAAGTACACGTCAGACGGGGTGACGTTCCCGAGCCCTCGTGGGATTGGTGGTTGTTTTGAAAGTCCGGGAGTTCCGGCCTCAGCAGTCGCACCAAGAGAATGCCATAATACTGACATGCTGGAATGAAGGGAAGCCCAAGTGCATTTTGAATTTTGCCCTGCTTTGCGATCTCTTGATAAGGTTCTTGAACCAGGACGCAACGGGTTCCGCTCACTCAGGGGACCTCATTTTCACATGCGAGCCCGTGGGATCGTTGGGAACTTATGAAGCCCTCGCGTGGCGGTGCGCTGGACCCATTCTGGACGAGTGGTCGGCCACTCGGAAACAATCGTCCGCAATCACTCAGCGACAGCCTGCAGCGAATTGGTCGTAGAGTCGCAAACCGGACGAGTGGCCGCATCGGGTTGGTGTGCCGGGATTACTGTCGAGAACAGCCCAACCCCCCAATTAAGCCGGATTGGGAATGAAATACAGGCTTTGCGCCGAGTGGAGCAAGTCAGCCGATTCCGGACGAGAAACCGACTTTCATTCCAAATCCGATCGCGACGCAATCGATCAGTGAAAATCATTGGTGGGATGGGGATTTCGCAACAGTAATTCGGCAACTGAGAAAATCGGATTCAAGAAGGGACTATCGGGACTGACCTAACGATT
>JALHUF010000006.1 GCA_022866195.1 Terriglobia bacterium | reverse complement strand
GTCTTCTGACTCCTGACTTCTTACTTCTTACTCCTCCTTTCACGCCGCCTCGTTCACCATCTGGATCCTCTCAAACCGGCAGAAGCGCGCCAGATCCTTGGTGAGGTCGCCGTAGGCCGTCACCCGGTGGAGGCCGTTCGACCAGTTCTTCCACAGCTTCTCGGCGTCGCCGTCCAACTTCACGGTAATCTTCGTGCGGCACCCGCGGTCCACATCCGGGGCGTCCATGATTTCGCCCGTGAAATACAACAATCGATCGGTCCCCACCAAAAGCGCCTGCGTAACCTTTTGGCCCACACGCATCGTCACCTGCGGCACCACGCCCTCCTGGCGCTCCATGACCGTGCGCAACTTGTACGGGGCCGCCGGCTGGTCGGGCCCGTCCATCTTCGTCGTGCCCAGACAGTGCGCCAGAATGATGCTGTTCCTCGATTCATCCATGGTCGGATCGCTGATGAACCCCGGCTTCCCTGCCAGGCCCTGGAAGATGATGTGCGTCATGGCAGAGCGTAGATCCGATTCGCAGATGCCGCCCCATCCCAGGTTGTTCAGGCGCGTGAAACCGAGGCAGGGGTAGGCAGGAAGCTTGATAGTGCGGTCCCACATCGTGCCGTAACAGTCCGCAGTCATCACCGTGGCGCCTTCTTCCTCCAACAGCTTCTCGAAAGCCAGCGCCAGCCGGCAGGACTTGACGATATCTTCCCGGGAAGGTTCCACCACCTTGACCGCTCCGCGAATCCAGCGGTCGGCCTCGGCCCTGGCTTCGCTATCGCTCACGGCATCGTAGGCCGCGCGCACCCGCGGGAGGTCGATGGGCTTGACCTCCGTGCCAAACTTGTTTCTGATTTCGCTGAGGTATTCCGTCGGCGGCTCAGTAGTGAGGTCCAGAATCTTCGCCTCTCGCAAATGATGCATCGCCCGAAAAGGCCGGAGGGCGATGGCCAGTTGTCTGCGGTCGCTCGTGAGCAAGCAATCCAGCTTGGCGCCCGCTTCTTCTCGCTGCAAGGCGCCGAACTCCGCCCATTCGTGCCCGGAATACGGCACCGCGAAGATCATGGTCGGCCGGCCTGCCCCGAGGATTTCCATCAGGATTGGCCGCACGCCCAGGCTCAGGTGAATTACCAGAATGCCGTCCACGCTTGCCAGCTTGTCCTTGATGGCTGCCACCTGCGCGGGAGAAGTAACCAACTGATCGACCGGAAATTCGACGTCGGAGAATTGGTCCTTCATCTTTTCAAACTCGGCTTGATACGAGCGGACCTCTTCCTCAAAATTCAAATGCGGCTTGGGCCACAGGCCCTCGGCCGACCCCATGTAGAGCCTGGCCACTTTCACTTTGGATTTGCGGCAGCCCGGGCTGAGGGGTCTCGATGAAGCCGCGCTGGCCGCAAACGTCACCATACTCGGAGCCGCGACTCCTAGCGCACTCCCCGCCGCTGCAATTTGCAGAAATTCCCTTCGCTTGATTTCGTGTGGCATGTCATCCTCCGATTCCTGCCTCGGTCTGGAGCTCCTTACCCGCTCCCGCAACTTCCCTATCATCGCACACTTGTCCAGCGCCGCGCCCGCGCACCACTCAGTCATAGAGCGCCAGCCGACGAGTCCCTTGCTGTGGCCGCGCAGTTCCACTATACTCGCGCGGCTGATTAGCTCATCTGCATGCGGTGTGAATGGGCGCGATGCATAAACGATTATATCTGCTTCTGGCATTTCTAATGATAATCATCCTGTCCCCTATAAGCTGCGGGGGCGGTCGCACGGCTCCACCGTCAGTCCCCCATCAGTGGACGCTCACCTGGAGCGACGAGTTCAACGGGCCGGATGGTTCCGCGCCCGACACCACGAAGTGGAACTACGATCAGGGCGGTCGCGGCTGGGGAAACACTGAACTTCAAACCTACACCAACCACCTTGATAACGCCTATATCCAGGGCGGCAACCTGGTGATTAAAACCAAGCAGGAAACCTATACCAATCCGGTGGATGGCATCACCCGAGACTACACTTCCGCCCGCCTGCTCACGGCCGGGAAGTTCGCGCAAGCCCACGGGCGGTTTGAAGCGCGCATCAAAATCCCTTACGGGCAAGGGATGTGGCCGGCCTTCTGGCTGCTGGGAAACAACATTAGCTCGGTCAGCTGGCCCGACTGCGGCGAGATCGACATCATGGAAAACATCGGGAGGGAACCTTCCATTGTTCACGGCAGCATGCACGGGCCGGGCCCCTCGGGAATTAACAGCCGGAGCGCCGCATACACGCTGCCCGAC
>JALHUF010000437.1 GCA_022866195.1 Terriglobia bacterium | reverse complement strand
TGAGTGGATGGTCAAGCATGTAGCGCAACGTTCGTACTGCAACGTTGCGGCTCTTGAGTGGATGGTCAGGCAAACTGTCGCAGACTCACACCGCGAGCGTGCGCTACTTCGTCAGGCGCAAACCGGTGGCCGGCGCGTGGCCCAAGGCCGCGCTGCCTCAAGCTGCGCCCCCAGGCGGAACAGCGTCGCCTCATCGCCGAACCGGCCGACAAAGTGTGTGCCGATAGGCAGTCCCTCGCCATTCCAATAGAGTGGCACCGACATGGCCGGCTGCCCGGTGAAGTTGCAGATCCAAGTGAAAGGCATGAACGTCATCACCCGCAGCAAGGTTTGCTGGGGCTGGTCCGGGGGCGCGTCGAAGCTGCCAAGCGGCAGAGGCGGCTCGCCCAGCGTGGGGGTCAGCCAGACATCATACTTGAGGAAGAAGCGGCCAATCTCCCGCGCCACACGCTGCAGCAGGCTCAACCCAAGGACGTATGCTGTGGCCTTGTGCAGGCGGCCCAGCTCGCACTCGAACTGGGTGACCGGCTCGAGTTCTCCTGGCGCCGGGGCGCGCCCCGTCAGGAGAACAATACTATCCAGCATGGCTGCAACCCCGGCCGAGAAAATACCCAACAACGCCTCCCACACCTGCGACCCATTGAAGGCGGGTGCGGCCTCTTCCACTTCCTGACCCAAGCCGGCGCAGAGCCTGGCGGCATCCTGCACGGCGCTCGCGCAATCGGCGTGAACGGGAAAGCCCAAGGGCGAGTTCGTAGTGAAAGCGATCCGCAACCGGCCTGGGTCGGCCCTCACTTCTTGGAGGAAGGGACGCGCGGGCGGTGGCGCCCAGTACGGGTCGCCCACGTCGGGGCCGGAGGTAGCATCGAGCAGCGCGGCACTGTCGCGTACCGACCGGGTGAGTGCGTGTTCGGCCACCAGACCGCTGAGCGCGTCGCCGAAGTCGGGCCCGAGCGGATTGCGCGCGCGGGTAGGCTTCAGGCCAAACAGTCCACAGCACGAAGCGGGAATGCGAATCGAGCCGCCGCCATCATTACCGTGGGCCATGGGAACCAAACCCGTCGCCACTGCGGCCGCCGAACCGCCACTCGAGCCGCCTGGGGTCCGAGTAATGTCCCAGGGATTGCGCGTAGGGCCGAACAGTCGCGGCTCGGTGGTCGGCAGGAGGCCGAACTCCGGAGTGTTGGTCTTGCCGAGAACAATCAGCCCCGCGCGCTTCAACCGCGCTACGAGTTCGCTGTCATGGTCAGGGACGAAGTCGCGGAGATAAGCCGACCCCGAAGTCATTCGAACCCCGGCATAGAAGGCCAGCAGGTCTTTGAGCAGATAGGGTACGCCACGGAAGGGGCCGTCGGGCAGCGTGCCGGCGGCGGCTGCACGCGCCAGCTCATACATCGGCGTGACCACAGCGTTGAGCGTGGGATTCAGGCGCTCGATTCTTTCAATGGCCGCCTCGACGAGTTCCAGAGGCGTGACCTCCTTGCGCCGTACCAGCTCTGCCAGCGCCGTGGCATCGAGAAAAGCGAATTCGTCCGATTTGGCCATGGGATGAGCACCTCCTTGTCTGGCTTGGACAAAAAAGAAAGACGGCTTCCAATCTGGAAGCCTAAGTCTATCCGAATTGCGGGCGATGTGCGAGCCGGAGAGAGGCGTTCCAGGAAAGGCCGAAGCCGTCGCGCCTGCGAGAGTCAGGTCTGACGGTCACTGCGACAAGGAAGTTGCCGTAGACAGATGTCAGCAGCCAGGAGTCAGGAGCCAGAAGCTAGCGATCACGCGCTGCCCTGTTCGGGCCTGCGGTCTTGTCGGCTACGAAGCGTTCGATTTCCTCGAGCAGCGCGGGCACGATTTCCTCTTCTGTGACGCGCCGAATCGCTTTCCCTTCCCGGTAGATCATGCCGCTCGCGCGGCCCGCCGCGACACCCAGGTCGGCTTCGCGGGCCTCTCCCGGACCGGTCACCGCGCAACCCATGACTGCTAGCCGGATAGGCATAGTGATGTGGGCCGTGGCCTTCTCGATTTCTCCCACAATCTTGAATAGGTCCACTTCCAGGCGGCCACAAGTCGGGCAAGCAATCACCACCGGGCCGCGACTGCGGAGTTCGAGCGCTTTCAGCAGCTCATAGGCCACGCGGACCTCTTCCACCGGGTCGGTGGCGAGCGAAACGCGAATGGTATCGCCAATGCCTTCCGCCAGCAGGATGCCCAGGCCCACGCACGACTTCACCGTGCCTGAGAACTGCGTCCCAGCTTCGGTGATGCCGAGATGAAACGGGTAGTCCACCTGCTTGGCCAGCAGGCGATACGCGGCGACGGTGAGTTTTACGTTGGAGGATTTGAGGGAGACGACGGTGTCGGTGAAGCCCAAATCTTCGAGGATGCGAATGTGGTAGAGCGCGCTTT
>JALHUF010000436.1 GCA_022866195.1 Terriglobia bacterium | reverse complement strand
ACTGTGCCATTGGAACTAATCTGAATCCAGCCATCCTTCTCTCTACGGTACGTTTGTAATAGGTATCCGTGTTTGCTAATAATCTTGATAACACACTCATCGTTCTTCATTGAAACCACATCGCAAACCCATGTCCGATTTTCTCCATCTCTTTAGCCATCTTGTGCTGTGCAAATACGTTAGCTCTCTGATGTCCACGTAAACGAGTCCAAGGGTCGCGCACCAAGTGATCTCGTCGTCGGTACACTTGGCGTGGGCAGTCAAATTTGAACCCGCATAGGAGAGGCGTGTTTTCGTCGTCGGGTATGCTGCTGCGGGCGTCCGGATTTGAACCATTGATTTCACGAATTTGTGTATGTGGGTACCTTGGTACGGGCAGCCAAATTTGAACCGATAATTCTGATTCAATGTCTACACATTAATGTCTAGATGGTGCGGCCGCCGAGAACCAAGATTCAATCATGGTTCCCATGACTCGGCCTAGGTCACAATTCTCAGACGATCACAGAATGGTACCTACAGGCTTTTTGGTTTTGTTGCGGGAAACCCTTGGCTAGAATTCCTCTCCAAGCGCCAAATGATTCTGCAATTTCAGCCGTGAAACCGAAGTCGGGAATCTTTAGGTTGTAACTCAGTCCACGCATCGAAATAGCTCATAAGCTTCTGCAGTCATTCGGAATTGACAGGCTTACAAACAAAACCTGTAGATCCTAAGGTTGCTATCTTCATAGATGCCTCCTTTTTGTTTCTCTTGTTTCTATGTCGTATGCTTTCCACTTGGCCTTTTTTCAGTCCGCACGAGGCCAATGGCCAGCACCAGCACCCATAGCTGCCAACCATAGATGTTGATGCGCTCCTTAATTCCCATCCACGGCGTAGGCAACTGTGCCGCCATCCGGAAACCGTCTGAGCCTTTAAGAGCGGTCCAACTACAGTTTAACACGATAATCAATGAGAGTTCTGGTCGCATATGCTAGCAGCACCGGCTTCACCAAGGGCATCGCTGAATTCGTCGGCGAGAGGCTTAGGGAACACGGGACACAGGTGGATGTCCAAGGGGTCGATTCTGTCAAGAATTTGGCAGGCCACGACGCATTTGTCATCGGCAGCGCTTTGTACAACCAGCATTGGCTCAAGGAGGCCAAGAGCTTCGTTTCGAATAACCGCGCCCTCCTAAGCACGCGACCTGTGTGGCTGTTCAGTAGCGGTCCGGTGGGGACCAAGACGACGGATGCTCAGGGCCGCGACCTCAGTGACGTGTCGGGACCCAAGGAGATCGACGAACTTCGAGAGGCCGTCAAACCCCGCGACCACCGGGTTTTTTTCGGGGGGCTCGACGGGTCTCGACTGACGGGCGCGATAGGCTTTGCGTACAGAATGGCAAGAAGGAGCCAGGCTGCGCGTGAGTCGATGCCTGAAGGAGATTTCCGCGACTGGAAAGAGATCGAGTCCTGGGCCAACGGTATAGCCGAAGCGCTTCCGACGGTCCCTGCATGAAGAAGCCATACTCGATGAGTGGACTCGGTGCTCTTTGGACGGCGACGTTCCCAGGACTGTAACGTGAACGGGCCCTAGATACGCATAAGATGGCGGCCAAGAAAATGGCTTCCTTAAGCCAGGATAGTTACGGAGGTGAAAAGGAAGCCGGCGAACAGTCACAAGATGCCCGTGATGGTGTGTTGAGATCGAAGTAGTCTGAATAGGAACCTTTCTGAGACGATTCCATCTGCTCCGTCCTCATTTCAGGGGCACTTCCGGGGTTGTGCGAGAGCCTAGTCCCTTTTCCGCCCGCAAGAGGACAACGGCTAGCACCGCCGCCCATAGCATGAAACTGTAGATGTTAATGCGCTCCGTAAGTCCGAGCCACGTCGTAGGCTGTCCTGCGGCAAGCGCGGCACCTTGCAGGCCTGACAAAGCGCCAAAGACGAGGACTGTCAGGAGCGTCCCTATCGAGTAGAGGCGGAACCGCTTTCCGAATGCGGTGGCACCGAATCCTAGGATGAGCATCCAAGAGAACACAGTCACAACCGTGAGAATTATGTGCATGGTATTCGTAAACGCACTCACTGGCGCAGTTAGGTCTTCTGGGAAGAATTGCGGCCACACCAAGCTGACCACCGCGTATACGACCAGCGCGCCTCCGACGATGCACAGGGCGCGCTTCCGACCGGCTGACCACCAGACGCCCAGTCCGAATGCGACCACAAGAACGGTATAGACGGGGCTAAGCACAAGATGGATGGGTCTCGACGGAGCGCCGATAGAGCTCAGGCGACTGAATTCTTGAGAGATCCAGCTGTAGTTCTGCCATCGCGTACCTCCGATCACATCCATACCGGCATAGAGCAGCGAAGAGAGGATACCGCAGATGAGCAAGACTTTCTTCAACAAGACTTTTCCTGAAGAACCGGAACCTGAAATTGTTGTTTCCATTTCATATCCCAAAATCGTTACTGCATAATAGTCATGAATTAAGATTTTGGGTTGAACACTCAATAATGGCTATGAAGACAAAAGATTCCGGGATATGCATTGAAAGGCATGATTCACAAACTAGTCCAATTTACGACGCCCCGCTCGGAGACCTGCATTCTATTCAAAGACTTGGCAGCTCCAACAATCTTTCGGGCCATTTTGAACCGTCGTTCGTCGTCGTTGGATAGGATTTCTGTGGCGTATTTTTGTGTGTGTGGTAGGCTGGTGCGGGCGTCCAGATTTGAACCTGATAATATTCCGCCAGCAATGATGTCCCGTGATTGGAAGGTTCGAATCCTACGTGATTCGAACCCGTTCGATTTTCGAACCCGGTTTTAGCTGCAAAAACGCTTCGGACCCCGCCCGGTCCACCACAGACTTTGAGCAGGTCCCTTTCTTCCTGTCACGAACCTACGGAGTCCCTTTTTCTAAGCACATCATGCACTCTGTGGGTTCGAATCCGCGGGGATGCGGGCCGGCCTTATCCGGGGTTCGCTCCCCCTCTGCACCCGTCATCCACGCCTCAGCGATCTTTCCACATTCTCTCCATGTCTCTGCCGCCGCCCCTTGCAAGAAAAACAAGGGTGGTGTACACCCTACGTCTGCCTACACGCTATGTTCGACTTGCTGGCCATCCGGGCTCTCTTTTGCCGGATTCCCTTCTTCACCCCAGCTTGAACGCCGCACTCGCCCAACTAGACTTCTAGCCCACACTTCCATTCACGACGCGAAGATCGGACGAATTGCCTTCGCACGCAAATCAGCCTTCTTCAAATGACTGAACAGGTCACCGAAACCGTATACAGGCGGTGACTCTCTCAGATGATTCTCTATCATCAAGTGCTCTCGGCTCCGGCAGAGGAGGAAGAGGGGGGTTGGGAGGGTAACTTGCCGTCTTCCCACGAAAGGTGGCGGGCCCGCGGGGATTTGGGCCACCATTATCGCGAGGGCTCAAAATCCGGCAGGTCCTGTCCGACAGCTATACGTGTCTCCTCTGGGGAGAGTGTGACGCCGGGCGAGCCTACGGCCATCATCGAAATTGATTACGGT
>JALHUF010000435.1 GCA_022866195.1 Terriglobia bacterium | reverse complement strand
CGCCGAGGATCTGCCGGTCCCGGGGGAAGCCTACAGCTTCTCAGTGCTAAAACAGGCGCAGGCGCTAGGCGATCTGCAATCGCTGCGCAGCAAGAATCGCCGGGTGGCACGCTTTCATCTAAGAAAGTCGGTTCAGGCCGGACTTGTTGAACTGTCGGACGTGGTTGATGCGGCCATGCAGCAGATGCAGGATGCGGAGAGGTAGGAGAATATCTGGAGTCTCCAGGACCTCCGGGCGCGAAAGGCGCGACCTCTCCGAGAGCGGAGTTTCCTTTGATTAAGATTGCGCCTTCGATCCTTTCCGCAGACTTCACGCGACTGGGCGAGCAGGTTCGGGCGGTGGAAGCGGCGGGCGTGGACCGCGTCCATATTGACGTCATGGACGGCCGGTTTGTGCCGAATATCACGTTCGGCCCCTTGGTCGTCGAGGCCCTGCGCCCCCTGACGCGCCTCAGGCTCGAGGCGCACCTGATGGTAGAGCCGCCGGAGGATTTCATTGAACCGTTCGCGCGCGCTGGCGCCGACACGATTCTGGTTCACCAAGAAGCCACGCCCCACCTGCACCGCGCCATCGAGCACATTCACTCCCTGGGCAAGCGGGCCGGCGTAGTCCTTAACCCTGCTACGCCGTCCGCCCGCATTTCCGAGGTGCTAGGCAGCGTGCAACTGGTTCTGGTGATGACCGTGAACCCCGGCTTCGGCGGTCAGGAGTTCATCCCTGAGACTCTGGGCAAAATCCGCCAAGTCAGGGAGGCCATCCAGGAGCGAGGACTCAACTGCGAGGTAGAAGTGGATGGCGGCATCCACGAGGAGACTGCGCGCTTGGTGGTCGAGGCAGGTGCTGATGTTCTCGTAGCCGGGTCGGCGGTGTTCGGAGCGAAGGATGGTGTGGCGGCGGCCATCCGGAGACTGCTTGCCGCCGCTGGTGCCGGGCCCCTTTGAGAGATTTGCCTCCTCATCCTTCTTAGCTCGGCGAAGCAGAGGACGCCTCCGCGTAGCACCGAGGGATGCACGGAAAGAGCAGCGGAAACGCGAGGTCGGCCTGTATGAAGGCGCAACATCTGCTCGCGGCACCGCCTTGGGCGGCGTGGTTGAATCGACGGAGCCATCGCTGCGGCCGATGAACATCGTGGCGCTGGGCGCCAAGCTAGGCTATTGCTGTGTGAAAGGTGGAGTTTGCTGCTCGATCTCCTAATAGACATCCGGAAAGCGGGCGAGTAAACGAGAAAGCACTTGACAGGGTCTAGCGTCGTCGCCTAGACTCGGGCGTGTTTCGTTCGATTTGCGCACAGTCAGCAGGGGAGGCCGCGGCACGAGAGGAGCCCGGCCCAAACCCAGGAGGAGTGAGGGCTATGATGAGGAAGAATTGGAAGGCGCACATCACGTTGTGGGTACTCCTTGTGGTCGCCGCAACTGCGATTCCCGCCTTCGGCGGGTCAGCGGTAGTGGGCTCGGTGGCAGGGAGCATGAACGCGACCATTAGCGGGCAGGCGCTCATACCGAACACCACGATTTTCAGTGGGGACAGCCTGCAGGTGAAGGACGGGGCGGCGGTGGTAGCGGTAGGGAGCGGGAGCCGGCTGGTGTTTGGCCGGGAGACCGAGGCCTCTTTTCTGCGGGATGCGAATGAGGTGACGGTACTGCTGGGGCG
>JALHUF010000434.1 GCA_022866195.1 Terriglobia bacterium | reverse complement strand
TTCTACACTCGTCGCGTTCGATAGCGCAGCCGACTGCAGCGGTCCCGCAAGTGGCCCCAAGCTCAAGGATCCAACCCCTAAATTCTTGAAAAATGATCGGCGAGACAGATCATCCATGAACTCCTCCCGCGTTTTGTTGTTGTCTGAAGCCGAGATACCTATTCAATCTCTACGTTTGTGACTTCCTGGCCCCCGGCTTCTCCACGACAAGCACCCAATCCACCATATCCGCAGGGTCCGGAGGCTGCCAAGTGCCATCCGGGGCCGGTACCGCCTTGCCAATGGGGTACTCCTTCCCGGTGGCTGGATTAAACCAAAGCGCCTCATATGTAACACCAGGCTTCAGGTTCTTTATCGTGGGCATGCTGAACGGGTGTAAAGAGCCACGCGGTGCCCGGGTCAATCGCTGCATGTAGACTATGTACAGTTCGCCGGGAATGCTCGCAGCAAAGGGAAGCCGGTAGTCGTCTTTCGTCCAGTGCGGCTCCACCCACTCCGGATGCGGTTCTAGCCTCCACCACTCATAGCGAGCGAGTAGCTGCTTCCCCCAAGCGACCTGCTGTGCGCCCGGAAACAGATAGGCGACATCCCAGGGCATATCGCCGTATGAATGAAAATCCGAATCACCAGTGAGGCCGTAGGGATGGTCCCGAGCTTCCATCTCGAAGATTCCGCCAGCACCGTACGTGTAACCAGCCATCCCACTCAACATCGATGTCCAATATGAGAACCTCACGACTTCCTGCCGGTTGTGTTGCTGGAGACCCTCATAGACCACCTCGCCAACGAGGACAGGCATGCGCGGGCTTTGTGCCAATTCGCTGGTCAGGAGTTCCAAGGTGGCAGGCATGCCCCACCAATCGTCGTGCGATGCCTGAACCATGTCGAAATCCAAGAGGGCTACATCGTCAGTCTGCGCTCGTGGACTTCGCATTGCCTGACCGTGAAGGGTAAGGGGATGATGGTAGGGATCAGTGCTTCGAATATATCTACACACCTCCGTATAGCCGTGCTTCTGAAGTTGCCGGTCAGCCTCCCTCCGATCCGCAATCGTCATCCCGCGCTTCTCCAACTCTGCCAATTCGTCATCAGTTCTCGGGGGAGAGTATGGCATCATGAGTTCTCCTGCTACGCACCAAGCAACAGGATATGCACCCCATCTGGCAATGATATTTCGCCAGTGTTGTTTCATCTTGGAAACACCCATTGGCGGTAGGTGGTAGCCCCACGACCCGAATACGCACGGCATTAACCCGCGCTCTACTAAGTATTGAAGACGCAGGTCCGCCATATCGAAGTAGCGAGAATTAATTCGGGCATACTTCTCCTCCCAGCAGTATCCCGCTTCGTTGTTGCCACGAGGGTCGAACGGATGCCCGCCAGCCCTCGTAATCTCGGGGTACAAACCGGCGACGATCTGAATTACGGTATAGCCTTTCTTGACTCGATCCTCGGTTAAGAGTTGGAATCCTTCTGGCCAAGGGAGCCTCGTACAGAAGCCAAACCACCAGGTATCCCCCAGCCAAAGGAAAGGAGTCCCATCCTCGTGTTCGAAGTGCAAGCGGTCACTCGCCACTCGTATCGGCCCATGCAAGAAAAGAGGGTTATCACCCTTATAGGGCGAAACCTCCAAAGTTCCAGTCTTCCCATGGAGATCGGAGTTTGCGGGATCGCTGCAAATCGTACGATACCTGTATCTGCCGGACCCGTGGGACGCGTACCGTACCCTCCAGACCTGTTCTCCTGCCCAAAACGCCGGCACGCGCTGTTCGTGGCCCTGAGGATCCGTGACCACCACGTCCAACTCGACCTCATTGAAAGGGTCGGCATAAGCCTTTGAAGACACAAAGGACCACTCGAGGGGACGGCGGTCAGTGGCATACAACGTCCCAGCTGGCGCTTTGTCCGCTTCTACACTCGTCGCGTTCGATAGCGCAGCCGACTGCAGCGGTCCCGCAAGTGGCCCCAAGCTCAAGGATCCAACCCCTAAATTCTTGAAAAATGATCGGCGAGACAGATCATCCATGAAC
>JALHUF010000433.1 GCA_022866195.1 Terriglobia bacterium | reverse complement strand
GACCTGAGCGACCTCAAGTTGGGCGATTACGTAGTGCACGTGGATCATGGCATCGGCCTCTACCACGGCTTGCGGCAGTTGGAGGTGGAAGGCGTGGCCCGCGATTTCATGCTTCTGACCTACCAGGATGACGCGCGGCTGTACGTCCCGCTGGAGCGGCTGGATCTGGTCGAAAAGTATCGCTCCAGCGGCGACGGGGCCAAGCCCACCCTCGACCGCTTGGGGGGAACGGCCTGGGCGCGCACCAAGACGCGCGTCAAGCGGGCCCTGCGCGACATCGCCCAGGAACTCCTCCGACTTTACGCCGAGCGCAAGATGCACGGCGGAGCCGCCTTCAGCCCAGACACCCCGTGGCAGAAAGAGCTCGAGGACGCCTTCGAGTTCGAGGAGACGCCCGACCAGGTTACTGCGCTCGCAGACATCAAGCGCGACCTGGAGACGCCGCAGCCCATGGACCGGCTGCTTTGCGGCGATGTGGGCTACGGCAAGACGGAACTCGCCATTCGCGCCGCCTTCAAGGCGGTGCAGGATAGTAAGCAGGTTGTGGTACTTGCTCCCACCACCGTCCTGGCCTTTCAGCATTTCAATACATTCCAACAACGCCTTGCGGCCTTCCCGGTGCGCGTCGAGATGCTCAGCCGGTTTCGCTCTGGCGGGGAGCAGAAAAGGATTCTGGCCGACACCGAGGCCGGCAAGGTGGATATTCTGATCGGCACGCACCGGCTGCTTTCCCGGGACGTTCGCCTGCACGCCCTCGGCCTGCTGATTGTGGACGAGGAGCAGCGTTTCGGAGTGGCGGCGAAAGAGAGGCTGAAAAAGCTCAAAGCCAGCGTGGACGTGCTGACGATGTCCGCCACGCCTATTCGGCGCACGCTCCACAAGTCGCTGGGCGGGCTGCGCGACCTCTCCGTGATTGAAACGCCCCCGCGCGGCCGCCTGGCGATTCAGACCGTCGTGGCACCCTTTAGCGACGCCCTGATTCAGTCCGCAATCCTGCAGGAGATGAGCCGGCAGGGTCAGGTGTTTTTCGTGCACAACCGCGTAGCAACCATCTTCAGCCTGGCGGCGCTCATCCAACGCCTTGTCCCGACGGCGCGCCTCGGGGTCTCGCACGGCCAGATGGACGAGCAGCAGCTCGAAAGGGTGATGCTCAAGTTCATGGAGGGGCAGTACGACGTGCTGGTCGCCACCGCCCTGATCGAGAACGGGCTGGACATCCCACGCGCCAACACCATTATCGTCAACCGTGCCGAGCGCTTCGGCTTGGCCGACCTGTACCAACTGCGGGGGCGCGTAGGCCGGTCGAATCGCCGGGCCTACGCCTACTTCCTGATCCCCGCGGAGGAGTCCCTGACGCCCACCGCCAAGCGTCGACTCGCAGCCCTGAAGGAGTTTTCCGACCTGGGAACAGGCTTCCGTTTGGCCGCCTTGGACCTGGAATTGCGCGGCGCCGGCAATCTGCTGGGCGCCGAGCAACACGGCCACTTGAGCGCCATCGGCATCGATCTCTATCTGAAGATGCTGGAGCAGACGGTCGAAGAACTGAAGGGCGCGGCGCCAAAGCCCGAGGTGCGGACCACGCTAAACCTGGGCCTCGACATCAAGATTCCGCCGACCTACATCGCCGACGAAAACCAACGCCTGCGCATGTACAAGCGCATCTCCGCCCTTTCGACGCCGGCCCAAGGTGCCGACCTCGAGGCGGAATTGACCGATCGCTACGGGCCCGTCCCCCCGTCGATCTCGAACTTACTGAACTACGCGCTCTTGAAGTCGGTCGCCGAACGGCTGCTCGTCCAATCCATCGAAAGGAAGGCGGACGAAGTCTGGCTGCGCTTCCATGCGGAGGCCCCAGTCAATCCCGAGAAACTGACGCACTTCATCCGCCGGCACCGGGGAGCGACCTTCCGCCCCGATGGCACCCTGCGCTTCCGACTCGCGACACACAATGGCGATTTGTGTGCCCAGATCCAAAACGTCTTGCAGGAACTCCGTGCGCAGCATTAAGATGGGACAGAGGCTGGGCAAGGCGCCAGAGCTGGGCAGGCCTGAGAAAGGTCCGGGAAGAATGATCAAACGCTGGCTGGTGGTTGTGGGAGTTGGGGCCGTACTGGTGACGGCGGCGTCGCCCGCCTTCGCGGCGCGCAAGGTTGTGGAGCGCATCATCGCCCGCGTCAACAGTGAGATCGTCACGCAGCGGCAATTCGAGCGGGAGCGGGAAAAACTGCGCGCGCAATTGGCCCAGCAATTCTCGGGGGCCGAGCTCGAGTCCAAAGCCCGGGAATATGGCCGCGATTTGCTGCGCGACCTGATTGACCAGGCGCTGATGGTTCAGAAGGCCAAGGACCTCGACATCAGTGTCGAGACCGACCTGGTCAAGCGCCTCGACGAAATCCGCAAGAATTTGAAGCTGGCCTCTCTGGAAGACCTGCAGACGGAAGTTGAGAAACAGGGACTTCTCTGGGAGGACTTCAAGGACAACATTCGCCGCAACTTGCTGATGCGCGAAGTTATCGGGCGGGAGGTGGGCCGCACAGTCATCGTTTCCCGCGAGGACGCACGCAAGTTCTTCGAGGAGAATAAGGCGCAGTTCGCCTCTCCCGAGGGCGTGCACCTGGCGCAGATCCTCATCTCCACCGAGAAGCGAAAACCGGGGGAGACCGAGGCCCGGGCCAAGGAAGCACTGGCCGAACTCAAGGCTGGCATACGCTGGGCGGACGTGGCGAAGAAGTACTCCGACGACCCCACAGCCAACGACGAAGGTGACATTGGATTCATGAAGACCGGAACGCTGGCTCCCGCCATCGCTGAGGCGATCACGAAGCTGGAAGTCAACGAGTTCACGGGAATAATCCCGGTCAAGTCCGGGCAACTCATCCTCAAGGTGCTGGAACGGCGCAGCCAGGGTATACCGCCCTTCGAGGAAGTCGAACAGCGCGTTAACGAGATCCTGTATAACGAGAAGATGGCACCCGCCCTGCGGGAATATCTGGTGAACCTGCGCAGGGATAGCTACGTTTACCTGGCGCCCGGTTATGTGGATACTGGTGTGGAGCGCCCCAGCGAGGCCGTGCCCGCCAAGAAGGGCCAATGAAAGAAACTTTCGTCGCCGCCCTCACGCCGGGGACATCTGTCCACTCCACTTTCCTGGTGCAGGCCAAAGAACGAAAGATCGCCCGCAGCGGCAGCGCGTACCTCGACCTCGACCTTCAGGATTCCACCGGAACGATCCGCGCCAAGCTCTGGGATTGTGACCGCTTCACTCTCGATTTCGAAGTGGATGATGTGGTGCAGGTGGTGGGCGAGGTCGAAGACTACCAGGGCTCACCGCAGATGCGCGTGCGTAAAATCTCCCGCTGCGCGCCAGAAGAGATCGACCTGCTCGATTATCTCCCGCGCACACGTCGCGATCCAGAACAGATGTATGCCGCGCTGATGGATCGCCTCCGGAACATGCCGGAAGGCCCTGTGCGGGCCCTGCTCCTGGCCACTTTTGAAGACCCGGAGCTCGCGAGGAAATTCAAACTCGCGCCCGCCGCGATGAGCTATCACCACGCTTGCCTGGGCGGCCTTCTCGAACACGTGCTCTCCCTCGTCGAACTCGGCGATTTGACCTGCGATCACTACCCGTCCCTCCGCCGGGAGTTGGTTGTGGCCGGGCTGGCCCTGCACGACCTGGGGAAGATCGATGAGCTGACCTGCGCGCGAGGATTCCGTTACACGACGCGCGGTCAACTGGTAGGGCACATCGCCATCGCGCTCGAAATCGTGCGCGCCAAAATGCGCGACATCCCCGACTTCCCTGCTGCTCTCCAGGACCAGATCGAACACATCCTCCTCTCCCACCACGGCAAGCTGGAATTCGGTTCGCCGAAGGAGCCGATGTTTGCCGAGGCGCTGGTAGTCCACTACCTGGATGACATGGATTCCAAGCTGGAAGCCATGCGGGCGCAGTACGCGGCGGATAAGGATCGTGCCGGCGAGTGGACGGCGCGCAATCCCGCGCTGAAGCGCGAACTCCTGAAACCGACGGCAGATTGATTCATTGAATCATTGCTTCATTGAGTCCATCAGGGGTCCTGTCATCAGGGTGTTTCAATGAGTCAATGATTCAATGAAACAATGAGCCAATTATTTCAATCCGCCATCCAGCGCATCTTGCCGCATCGTTACCCGTTCTTACTGGTTGACCGGGTGACGGAACTCGTGCCTGGCCAGCGCATTGTGGGCGTCAAGTGCTTCACCGGAAATGAAGAGCCTCCGCTGGGGTACTCCCCGGACTCGCCGCAGGTGCCAACGGGCATCCTGCTGGAAGCGGTGACTCAACTCGGCGCCATCCTGGTGCTGGAGCGGCCCGAAATGGCCGGCAAGATTGCCGTCATCCTGCAGATTCCTTCTGCCCGGCTGCTCCAGCCCGTCCAACCCGGCGACGTGCTGCGCCTGGAGGCGGAAGTGCTGAAGCTGGGCGAACGCTTCGGGGAACTGCGCGGCACCGCCTACCGCGATGGCGAGCTCATCGCCGAAGGCCAGATGCGCTTCGCGGTGGCCAATGCGGCGGACGTGCTGCCGAAGTGACAGGCTGTTAGTTGTTGGTTGTCAGTGGTCAGTGGGCCCCATAACGCTCCCCGTGCCAAAGGGCGCCGTGCCTTCCCGATCCTCCGCACGCAATGCCTTGTCAACTTTCGGCTGTAGACTACTTTTCGCATTGCTGGCAAAATAGGCCCCGATGACGTTTGAAGAACTCCGCATTCGCAATGTGGCGATTCGGCCCGCGCACATTCTGGCGCCGATGGCAGGCATCACAGACACGGTCTTTCGCCGCTTCATCAAGCGTCTGGGCGGCTGCGGCCTGATCATGACGGAGTGTGTCTCGAGCGAAGGCATGCTGCGCCAGAACCTGCGCTCGCGCCGCTATCTCTACTACATGGAGGAAGAGCGGCCCATCACGGCGCAGATTTTCGGTGCCGACCCCGCGCGACTCGCCGACGCCGCGCGCCTGGTCGAGGATTTGGGATTCGATCTGGTTGACCTGAACCTCGGCTGCCCGGCAAAGAAGGTGGTGAAATGCGGCGGCTCGGGACTGCTGCGCGATCTGCCGCTGCTGGAGAGAATTCTCAAGAGCCTCCGCGCGGCCGTCCGCATTCCCTTCACCGTCAAGATGCGCGCTGGCTGGAGTGAGAAAGAAATCGTGGCGGTGGAGGTGGCCCGGAT
>JALHUF010000432.1 GCA_022866195.1 Terriglobia bacterium | reverse complement strand
GCTGAGCGTTCACAGAGGGCGAGGACGAAATCCCGAACCTGGAAGGTGCATCATGTGGAAGCCAAATGTTGTCCGCCGGCTGGTCATAACGCTGGCCCTGGGCGTGCTGGTCTCAGTGCCGCAGGCGCTTGCCCAGACTGTCCAAACCTCGACCGAAGCAGACCAGAAGGACCTTGCGGTTACGGTCTACAACTCGAACATTGCGCTGGTGCGCGACGTCCGCCGGCTGCGACTTGCTACTGGCACACTCGACCTGCGCTACATGGACATCGCTGCCGCGGTCAATCCAGCGACCGTTCACATTGTCTCGCTGACCGCGCCGAAAGACCTGACGGTGCTGGAGCAGAACTACGAATACGATCTGCTGAGCCCGCAGAAGCTCCTCCAGAAATACGTGGGAAGAGAGCTGACCTTGGTGCGGCTGGTGTCGGAGAACAACTCGACGAAGGAAGTGCCCGTCAAAGCCACGCTGCTCGCTTACAACGAGGGCCCGGTGTGGAAGGTCGGCAATGAGATCATTACCGGCATGGGCGCGGACCGCTACATCTTCCCTGACGTCCCGGAGAACCTTTACAGCAAGCCCACGTTGGTCTGGCTGCTGGATAACCGTCACGCGGGCGAGCAGACCGTGGAGGCGTCCTATCTGACCAATCAAGTGAACTGGAACGCGGACTATGTGCTCACGGTCGGGGTGGACCAGCAGGCTGCGGACTTGAACGGCTGGGTAACGATTGTCAACAATAGTGGCACCGCCTTCAAGAACGCTCAGCTTCAGCTCGTGGCGGGAGAACTGCACCGCGTCGTAGGTGCAGGAGTTGGCATGGGCCGTGGCCTGGCCATGAAAGCTGCCGAAGCCGCCGCGCCGCAGTTCGCCGAAGAGGCTATCTCCGAATACCACCTCTACACTCTCGAGCGCCGCACACACATTCAGAACAATGAAACGAAGCAGATCAGCCTGCTCGCTTCCACCGGCATCCGCATCGACAAGGTGTTCGAGGTGGACGGGCAACAGTTCTATTATCACAACGCGCAGCGCCCGGGGCAGCCATTCAAGGACCCTGTTAAGGTCCGCATCAAGTTCAAGAATGCGGAAGCCAACTCGCTCGGTATGCCGCTGCCGGCCGGCACGGTGCGCGTTTACCAGGGGGATTCGAAGGGGCGTGTGCAGTTCATCGGGGAAGACCGCATCCAGCACACGCCGAAGGATGAACCGCTCGACTTGTACATCGGCAATGCCTTCGACATCGTGGCGGAAAGAAAACAGACGGATTTCAGGTCGTTTGGCCCACGCAGCTACGAGATGGCGTTCGAAGTCGCCCTCCGCAATCACAAGCCCGAACCCATCACGGTGCTGGTCAATGAGCCTCTTGGCGGCGACTGGAGCATCCTGGAATCAACCTTCAAGTGGGAGAAAACCGCAGCCTTCGCCGCGCGCTTTACCGTGCCCGTAGCCGCGAACGGCGAGTCCATCTTGAAGTACCGCGTGCGCGTCCGCTGGGAATGATCGCCGGTCGAGTGGCGGCGGCCGCAGCCCCCGGCCCGCCGCTCACTCCGCTACACAATCAGCATGCAGTCGCCGTAGCTGTAGAAGCGGTAGCGCTCTGCGACGGCGTGCTGGTAAGCGCGGAAAATCAGTTCCCGGCCCACGAAGGCGCTGACCAGCATCAGCAAAGTGGACTTGGGGAGATGGAAGTTGGTCAGGAGCGCACGCACAATCTGAAACGGGAACCCAGGGAAAACGAACAGGTTCGTCTCTCCCCGGCCAGTAACAATTCTTCCGGCGTGTTCGCGAGCCACGTACTCAAGCGTGCGCACGCAAGTAGTGCCCACGGCAATCACCCGCCGCCCCTCATCGAGGGCCCGGTTGACCGCAACTGCCGCCGACTCGGGAATCTCAAACCGTTCGGCTTCCATCCTGTGTTCTTCCACGCGTTCGACGCGGACAGGCTGAAACGTCCCGAGCCCGACGTGCAGCGTGATCTCGCAGGTCTCGATGCCGCGCGCGGCCAGTTCGGCGAAAACTCGCTCGGTGAAATGGAAGCCCGCAGTGGGCGCTGCCACCGCTCCACGCACCTTGGCATAGACGGTTTGATAAGCCCTTTGGTCAGCCGGCTCGTCAGGGCGGCGGATGTAGGGCGGCAGAGGGACATGGCCCAGTCGGTCGATGGCGTCTTCGATGTTCCCCCGGCGCGCCCGGAGGCGGATCTGCCGCACGCCGTACTCGCCGCGGCCCAGTACTTCCGCCTCCAGCTCTCCGTCGGCGAAGATCAGCACTTCACCGGTCCGCACCTTGCGACCCGGGTGCACCAGCCCCTGCCAGCAGTCCTCGCTCTCCTGGCGAGTGAGCAACAGCTCAATCTCGGCGGCGAGGAACTCGCGGGCGGCAGGATTGTGCTTGCCGATTTTCTGCGCGGTCGTACCTCGTCGCCGACCGAGCAGCCGGGCGGGAAAGACCTTGGTGTTGTTGAAAACCAGGAGGTCGCCAGGCCTGAGGATTTGCGGCAGCTCGCGGAACGCGTGATCCCGAAAACTCCCGCCGGCGCGGTCGAGCAACATC
>JALHUF010000431.1 GCA_022866195.1 Terriglobia bacterium | reverse complement strand
CCCCTGGTCTTACTGACCACTGACTCACAATTCTCGCATGAAAGCCTTGACCTCTTCCAGCCGGTCGGTTCGTCGGTAGCCGGGCAAGCTCTCAAAGAACACCCGGCCATAAGGCTTGCGGACCATGCGATGGTCAAGAATGGCCAGCACGCCGCGGTCGTCTTCGCTGCGGATGAGGCGGCCAAACCCCTGCTTGAGCGCGATCACGGCCTCCGGAGTTTGGTACTCCGTGAAGGCGTTGCCCCCGTCCTCATTGATCATCCGGATCCGGGCTGCCACCACGGGGTCCGTGGGGACAGCAAAAGGAAGCCGGTCAATAATCACGGCACTCAGTTGCTGGCCCTGCACATCCACGCCTTGCCAAAACGAGCTGGTGGCAAAGAGCACGGCGTGGGGCGTGGAGCGGAACCGCTCCAGCAGTGCCGTGCGGGGTGCCGTGCCTTGCAGCAGCATCGGATAACGCAGGCGACGCCGAACGCGTTCATGGACCTCCCGCATCTGCTGGTACGAGGTGAACAGCACAAAGGCACGTCCCCGCGTGGCCTTGAGGATTTGCACCACCTCTTCGGCTGCTTGCCGAGCGAAATCCGGCTCGCGCGGGTCGGGAAGGTGCACCGGCGTATAGAGCAGCGCCTGCCGGCCAAAATCGAAATGCGAGTCGAGGATTCTCTCTTTGGCGTTCTGGACGCCCAGTCGCCGCTTCATAAAGTCAAACGTCCCACCCACGGCCAGTGTGGCGGAGGTCAGCACGACGGCCTCCACGCGCTCGAACAGGCGCTCACGCAGAAGGGCGGAGACGTCGATGGGCGAGGCCTCCAGAAAGACGCCGCGTCCCCGCCGCTCCCACCAGTAAACGAAGTTCCGCTCCCGGCTTTCGAGAACCACCTCAAAAGCCTTCCGCAGTTCCTCCGCCCGTCGCGCCAGGTTGTTGATTTCCTCCGGACGATCTTTCAGCCGGCTGAGCTCCGTCTCCACGTGCACGAAAGCATTGAGGAGCGCGGAGTAGGTCCCGCGATGGACCTCCAGGAAACTTTCGCGATTGTCAAAGACCGTGCGTCCCTCGGTGGAAGGGAAAAGTTCGAAGAACAGGTCAGCGCGCCGCCGGAGTCCGCCCACGGCCGCCAGCACCTCCGCGCTCCTTAGGCCCTTCAGACGCAACGTCGTTTCCGTGTCGCGCGCCAGATCTTCGACGCGATAGTTGGAGACCTGAAGGCCGAAATACTGGGTGGCGACGTCTTCGATCTCGTGCGCCTCGTCGAAAACGATGGCGGCATAATCCGGCAACAGGCTCGTGAAATCCATCTGCCGCAGCGCCAGATCGGCGAAGAAGAGGTGGTGGTTCACAATGATGATGTCGGATTCGGCGGCGCGCTGGTGCATCCAGGTGATGAAACAACGCTGGAATTGCGCGCACTTCTGTCCTGTGCAGGTCTCACTTCGGGCGTCGATACGCGACCACAGCTCGCTCGTGTCGGGCAGGTTCTCCAGCTCCGCCCGATCGCCGGTTTGCGTCCGTTTCTCCCATTCGCGAATCTGCGCGTATCGCTCCACCTCCTCCAGGCCGTTGAGCACCGGCTGCTTCTCGAGGTCGTAGAGCCTCTGCCGGCAGAGATAGTTCTGCCGACCCTTCATCAGGGTGGCGCGAATTTCAGAAAACAGTTTCTTGAGAAAGGGGATGTCTTTGAAAAAAACCTGCTCCTGGAGGTTCTTGGTTCCCGTCGAAATGACCACTCGCCGACCGCAACGGATGATGGGGACCAGATAGGCCAGCGTCTTTCCCGTGCCGGTGCCCGCCTCCACGATGAGGTGCTGACGGTTCTCGAGTGTCGCCTCGACCGCCTCGGCCATTTCCAGTTGTCCACGCCGGTACTCGTAATTGGGATGATTGCGCGCCAGCCAGCCGTGCGGCCCGAAAATGCGCTCGAGCGGCGGCTTCTCAGCCGACTTTTTGCTTGCCGTAGGCATTAGCGTGATTTTAGATTTTGGATTTTGGATTTAGGAGCCATGAGGATTCACCCCTAAGACCCTGTCTGCCTTCTGCCTCCTGGCTCCTGACTCCCTGTTCTTGCTTCTTGATTTTTGCCCTTTGCCTTTTGCTTTCACCTAAGTTCGCGGCGAGTTTCCGGAAGAGCCGCGCGCGCGCTTTCTGGTCGGGCACGGATTTCAGTACTTTCTTGCGCGCCTCCCGCAGCAACTGCACGTGCGCCCGGTACTCCCGTCCCAGGCTCGCCTGAAGCTGTTGCCGCAGGCGCCGCGCCAAGGCCGGACTCGCGCCCGAGGTCGAAATTGCTACCTGCAGGTCGCCCCGCGCAAAAGATGCCGGCACAAGAAACGTTGACCCCTCGCGGTCGTCGGCCACGTTGACCAGGGCGCCGGCGGCTTGGGCATGCTCCCGCACCGCCCGCTGCGTGGCCGGATCGTCCGTAGCGGCAAACACCACAAAGGCCCGCTTGAGGTCTCCCTCTCTGTAGCGCCGCCGCGTGACGCTAATCTTCTTCTGTGCCGCAAGCCGCGCCAGACGGGCCGTCAACTGCGGGCTGACGATGCGCACCCGAGCCGCGGCGCGCAGCAAAGCGCGTACTTTCCGCTCGGCCACTTCGCCACCGCCCACCACCACACAGGGCCGTCCGTGCAGGTCCAGGAAAACGGGATAGTATCGCATCGGCTTGACACGTCCTCGCCGGGGAGTCTAACGTACTCACGGGTCTTACCGGAGCGCTCCGCCGTGACGCCCCCAAGCTGGAAAGAATAGCACAGAGGTGACGCGGCCTCATCTCCGCAAATGACTTCGGCCTTGCTCTCCCGAGGGAATTGATTTTGGATTTTAGATTTTAGATTTTAGATTTTGGATTGATTTCGAATCTCTCGCGTCCCATTGCCTGTTGGCTGTCAACTGTTGACTGATGACTGTTGACTTTCGACTCTCGACTTTCAACTTTCGACTCTTGACTTTCTCTGATGAACCTTCCCCGCGTCGTCATTCTCGGCCGACCCAACGTGGGCAAATCCACGTTGTTCAACCGCCTGTGCGGGCGGCGCCGGGCACTGGTAGGAAATGAGCCCGGCATGACCCGCGACCGGCTCTACGCCCCCGCCGAGTGGTTGGGCAAGCGGTTCGAAGTTGTCGACACCGGCGGCATGATTCCCGCCGAGCAAGATCTGATTGCCTCGGAGATCTTCCGCCAGGCCCGTGTGGCGATTGAGGAAGCTGCGCATCTGGTCTTAGTCGTGAACGCCCAGCAAGGCGTTGTTCCGCTGGATGAGGAATTGGCGAGGCTCTTACGGCGCACGGGCAAGCGGCTCTCATTAGCCGTAAACAAGATTGACACGACTCAACACTCGCCCCTGGCGGCGGAATTTCACCGCCTGGGCGTTCGCGACCTCTTTCCGCTTTCCGCCGAGCACGGACTGGGAGTAGACGACCTGCTTGACCATGTAACGGCGGACTTCCCGGCGGGTGACACCACCTCGGTGCCGGTCGAACAGGTAGTCAACGCCGCCATCATAGGCCGGCCCAATGTGGGCAAATCCACGCTGCTGAACCGCCTGCTCAATGAGGAGCGGTCCATCGTCACGCCTCTGCCCGGGACAACCCGCGACGCGGTGGACGCGGAATTCGAGCACGACGGCCATCGCTATCGCCTCATCGACACCGCCGGCATTCGCCGCAAAGGCAAAACCCATTTGCTGGCGGAAAAGTTGAGCGTCCTGCAAGCGCGAAGGCATCTGGAACGCGCTGACATCGCGCTCCTCCTTCTCGATGCCAAGGAAGGCGTGACCGCCCTCGACACGCACATCGGGGGTTACGCCCACGAAAGCGGCCGTTCCATCGTTATCGTGGTCAATAAATGGGACGCCATCGCGAAGACCGCCACGACCACCCAGGAGTACACGCAAACGGTTCGCCGGCGCATGAAGTACCTGGCTTATGCCCCCTTGGTCTTCATCTCGGCGCTCACCGGGCAGCGCCTGGAACACCTGATGCACACGATTGCTGAGGTGGCGGTGGCCCGCCGCCTCCGGGTGAGCACCGCGGAAATGAACCGCTTCCTCGCCGAAGTTGATTTGGGGCGCGCACCCAGCCCGGCGGGCAGGCCGCTGCGCCTCTACTATCTGACTCAGGCGGGAGTAGCCCCGCCCGTATTTGTAGCTTTCACTAACCAGCCCGGCAAGTTTTACTTTTCTTTCCAGCGTTTCCTCGAGAACCGCATTCGGGAGCGGTTCGGCTTCCTGGGCACGCCGATCGTCATCAAGTCGCGCGTCAGCAAGTAAGGGCGCGGCGTGCTTTGCCGCCCCCCCACACCGGGCAGACACCCAGTGACCTCCCCAGGACCGTGCATTTTGACCCTAAAGCGCAGAATGCTATACTCAACATTCTTATGTGCCCTATCAGAGGCGGGGGGATATCTTAATAAGTCGGATAAGCCTCGGGAGAGGAGGTGAGCGCGGATGTCCTGGGAAATATGGTTCGTGCGCGTAGTTTTCGTTCTTGTCCTTATTGCTGCTTCCTACCGTTTGCAGCCGTTCGCACTGCCTTTGCGGGCCTCCGCCCTGTTGGGAGGAGCACTGGGCGTTTTTTTCGTCATCTTCGAAATGCGCCTGGAGAAGGCAAGTCTCAAACGCCTGATCGGGG
>JALHUF010000430.1 GCA_022866195.1 Terriglobia bacterium | reverse complement strand
CTCTGCCGTACCTTCCAGAGGGTGCCGCTATCTCCGCCTCTCGCCCTCCGTCCGGACCTCGGCGATGATCTTCTCCGCGAGCTGCTTGGAGATCTCGCAGCGGGGATGGCTGACGCGGCAGGCAGCGACGCTCAGCCCGCAGCCACACGTGCAAGGCTCCAGGTTCAGGCGATAGAGCGCTCGGTTCTTCTGTTTGGGGGAAAGGCCCTCGGGGAGCACGCCGGGGAGTTCCGTGTAGTTGGTGGGAATGAACTCTCGTTGGCTTCTAGGGCATTCGGTGGGGACCGGCTCCAGCGGCGCGGGCGTGAAGGGCGGCTGGTCAGGGTGGAGCGCCCACACCAATACTGCGAGCAAGCCCACTGTCACTACCACCATCACCACTGCGCCGCGCGATGGCCCGGAGGCCGGGGCGGGGCCGCAGGGCTCAGTCGAATTGGACGGTGTTGAAGACATCCGCGTTCACGCGTTTCAGGACAGTGCCACGGCGCACTACTTTCACCGTGAGGCTTAGGGGCACGCTCTTGGGAGGCAGGCAAGCATGGTCGTTGCACGCCTGGTAGCTGAATTGCCCCTTCAGCGCGTAGGTCCCCGGGCGAGTCCCCCGCGCCACCTTCAGCAGCGCGCCCACCGCCACCCTGCCCTGGTAAACCGACAACTGCATGTCGGAAAAGGCGAACTTCTTCAATTCCCCTTTGGGGTAGACAACCTTCTCCACGCTTACCTGCTTGCTGGCCTCCAGCTTCCATTGGGTAGGGATGAGATAGCCGAGCGTGGGTTTGTGGTTGTTGATGTGGTAGCCCGGGGCAATCTGCGCGACTGCCGCCGCCTTGAGTGTCGAACCCGGATGGGCACCTTCGCTCTCGAGCACCGCGCGCACCTCGACCACCGGGGACGCGCTCTGGGCCGGAGACTTGCCAACCGCCAGGCACGCCAAAACCACGCCTAGAAAGACTAGCTGCCGCTTCTCCTTACCGCCCTTGTCCATAGCCTGAGGTGCTCTCCCCTCTAGTTGCATTGCCAACTCACAGATTATCACGACCCCTCGCAGTCTCCCGACGAGCGAAGCCGCGGCCTGCCGCTCCCCGGAGCCCTATACGGCCTCTGAAAGCGAGGTGAAGTTAAACTCTCTCAATTTGAGCGCAGGAAACAAGCCAGCGTCATCCCCGGGACCGCCTACACGTTCGGCCGCGGCGGCCGCTTCTCGATCCAGCATCCAGGAAGGGAGCGCAGCCGCTCCCAGCGCCAGGCTGGAAGTCTTCAGGAAACTACGGCGAGAAGGTTTCATTGCACGCCTCCCTTGGGGTGCAGAGCTAATCAATTGCCGGCGGCAGAAAATGCTGGATGAGACGGCTGAGGCCTAAAGCGGAAAACCCGCAAGGGCCAACACGCCTGCGCCACTATGCCGGTGTCCTCACGAACTTCTCCAGTTGCTCCTCCGCCAATCGGCGACTCACGCGGCAGGACGGATCGTTCAGACGGCACGCGAGCACATTCCGCTTGCACCCACAGTCGCAGGAAATCGCCGCGAGCTGTCTCTTGAACTGCGCCACCTGGGCAGGCGTCAGCCGGGAGAGATCCAGACCTGGGATCGCAGAAGCGGCTTCGGCAGGATCACCCAGTTCGCTTCTCCCGGCCGATCGTGCTCCCGCCGATTGTCTGAACCCCACCGTGTCCTGGGCGCCCCCGGTACCGAGCAGCTCCTTGACCTCCTCCTCGAAAACGGAGATGTCTGTGGCGCCCATATGCTTGGCATAGATCCGGCCATCGCGGCCAATCAGGAAGGTGGTCGGCAGTCCCAGGATGCCTCCATAGAGCGCGGAAATACGCTCGTCACCCATGGCCACGGGATAGTTCATCCTGTACTCACGGTAGAACTCCCGTACGGGCTCCAGGCTGTCGTCGAGCGAAATGCCGATAATCACCAGTCCCTGGTCGCGGTAACGCTCCTGTAGTCGCACGAGACCCGGGATCTCAATCCGACAGGGGCCGCACCAGGTCGCCCAGAAATCCAGCAGTACCACCTTGCCTTTGTGGTCCGCCAGCTCCAGCTTGCGGCCGTTCAGGTCGATGAGGGAAAACTGCGGCGCCATTGGCCGGTCGCCGCTGAGCTTCCCCGTGCGCTGAGTCGCGGGGGCGATCCAGTAGCGATTGACGAGGTAGAGGCCCGCCACCAGCAACAGGGCGAGAAGAGCGCCCAGCAGGACTTTGGCTTGTTTCACAGATTCACTCTCCCTACTGGAAGCGCCTGAAACACCGAACTCCGTCAACGCCCATGGAGCGTCGCGGCCCCAGGCGAGGCCGTCAGTCCCGTGCGCGTTTCACTTGTGGTGGACGGTCAACGGCCAGCCGCGCCTCTGCCTGACGTCTCCGGAAGCGCCAGGCGAGACCCGCGGCCGTTCCGAGCGCCAAGACCGCGATGAACTGCGAGGTTGACAACAGGTGGTTGAACACAAAACCACGGTCCTCGTCTCCGCG
>JALHUF010000429.1 GCA_022866195.1 Terriglobia bacterium | reverse complement strand
CCTGTTCCCTGTTCCCTGTTCCCTGTTCCCTGTTCCCTGTTCCCTGTTCCCTGTTCCCTGTTCCCTGTTCCCTGTTCCCTGTTCCCTGTTCCCTGTTCCCTGTTCCCTGCCCCCTATTTCCTATTCCCTGTTCCCTACTCCCTGTTCCCTATTCTCCTCTCCCCGCTCGCGTTCCGTGAGGTACACGCCAGCAAGAATCAGGGTGCCTCCCAAAACTATCTTCAGCGTCAGCCTCTCCCCGAGCAGCCAGATTCCCAGGCCGGTGGCGATGACGGGCTGAACATAGGAAAAGGCCGCGACGCGCGAGGCCGTGAGCTCGGTCATGGCGATGGCGAACAGGAGGTAGGGCACCACGGAGCCGAATACCACCATGAACGCCAGCCCCCACCAGGCGTGGAAAGAGACCGCGGTCCAGCGTACGTCGAGAACCCACCACGTGCCGAAGGGAACCATGAACAGCGTGCCCACACCAAAGGCCAGGGTGTTCAGCGTCAGCGCGTCGTACTGGTCGGCGACTTCCTTCACCAGAATGGTGTAGTAAGCAAACACGACGCTGCCGGCCAGGAGCATCACGTCGCCCACCCAGTACGCGCCATTCCCCTGCCCCGCTTTGCCGGTCGTCAGGACCGCCACGCCGCCAAAGGAAATCAGCATACCTACAAACTTGGGCACGGTGAGCGCTTCCAGGCGCATCAAGCAGGAAAGGACCAGGACCATCACGGGGCCGACGGCCACGATCAGCCCGGCGTGTGCCACCGAGGTTCGCGCCAGCCCGCCAATGAAGAAGAATTGGTTGAACGTGACTCCGCTCAACGCCAGCAAGGTCATGACGAGACAATGCCGCGCCGTGAGCCGAAACGTCAGATGCTTGCCCCGCGCGAGGAAAAGAATCGCAAACAGGAGTGCCGCGCCCACGATCCGCAGGGCAGCCAGCGCCAGAGGGCCGAAGCCCGGCAGCGCTTCCTTGGCGGCGATGATGTTCGCGGCCCAGCAGAAGGTGGCCAAAAGCATCAGGCCGTGCATCTGCGCGTGGCTGCGCGCCCGCCCACGGCCTTCCGCGGCCGGCGCGGACAGGGGGACGGTGCTAGGCAAAAGCCTCCTTTCGTACGGTGGCCTTTTCGATCCGTTCGAGGTTAGGTGTGTAGCCCAGGCCGGGAGTCTGCGGCACCTGTATCGTGCCCTGCGGGGTCACCATTACTTCCGGATCGATAATATCCTGCGTCCAGTACCGCCGGCTGGCCGAGACATCGCCGGGCAGGGTAAATCCCGGCAAAGTGGAGAGAGCAATGTTGTGCGCCCGCCCGATACCAGATTCCAGCATGCCTCCGCACCAGACCGGCACGTTCTTGGCCCGGCAGACCTCCTCCACCTGGCGCGCCGCGGTGAAGCCTCCCACTCGTCCCAGCTTCACGTTGATGATCTTGCAGGCCCCGATCTCGATCGCCTTGCGCGCGTCGTCTGCGCCGTGAATGGACTCATCCAGGCAGATGGGGGTGGCCAGCTCGCGCTGGAGCTTGGCGTGGTCCAGCAAATCATCCCAGCCCAGTGGCTGCTCGACCATCATCAGGCAGAAACGGTCGAGCGATTTCAAGCGAGGCAAGTCGGCTAGCGTGTAGGCTGAGTTGGCGTCGGCCATCAGCGCGATGCGCGGGAACTTGTGGCGGATGCGCTCCAGCACTTCCACGTCCCAACCCGGCTTGATCTTCACCTTGACGCGCTGGTAGCCGGCGTCGAGCTCCCGCTGAATCTTTTCCAGCAACTCCTCCACCGAATTCTGGATGCCGATGGACACTCCGCAGGGGATTTCCTCCAGCGTACCCCCCAGGAGTTTCGCCAGCGGAACGCCCTTCTGCTGTGCTTCGATATCCCACAAGGCGTTCTCGAGCGCCGCCTTGGCCATGTTGTGGCCGCGGATGGGACGAAACCGTGGAGCGATGGCGGATGCCGTAGCCCACTCCCGTCCCAGGCTCCAGGGGATGAGGAAATCGCGCAGGATGTGCCAGGCCGTCTCCGGCGTCTCGTGGCTATAGAACGGCTCTTCTCCGCAAGCCACTTCCCCCCAGCCCGTCAGGCCATCGGCCTCGACGCGGACCAGGACGATCCGCCGGACCGTGGTTCTGCCGAAACTGGCCTCAAAGAAATGCACCAGGGGCAACCGGATCTCGCGAATTTCCACGCGTTTAATCTTCATAAGGATCCAGAAGGCACCGACAGGTCGCCAGTTCCTCGCGAGTCTGGCAGAGCGTTAGCGTGTAGCTCACTTGCCTTCTCGCGTCTTCAGTTCTTCCCAACTCGAATCGAGCTCCTCGGGGCCACACTCGCGCACTTGCTTGCCGCGCTTCGCCACTTCTTCCTCGAGCGCCTGGAAGCGCCGCTTGAATTTCTGGTTCGCGCGCCGCAGACAGCTTTCCGGGTCGGTATGGAGGTAGCGGGCCAGATTCGCCGCTGCGAACAGCAGGTCGCCCACCTCTTCTTCCACGCCCCGCGCGTCGTGGGCAGGACGCAGGGGCAATTCCCGTTTCAGCTCCCGGATCTCCTCCTCGATCTTGCCCAGCAGATCCTCCACCTTCGCCCAATCGAACCCGACCTCAGCGGCGCGGATGCCCAGCTCATAGGCCTCGAGCGTCGCAGGATAGGCAGGCGCGATTCCGTCGAGCAACGACTTCCGGGCATTCTTCTGGCTCGGCTCGGCCCGGCGCTCCCGGTCCTTCACTGCCAGCCAGCTCTGCAAAGCTTCCTCGGCGTTCTTCGCGCGCTTCTCGCCGAAGACATGCGGATGCCGGCGCATCAGCTTGGCGTGGGCGCGTTCCACCACGTCGTCGATGGTGAAACGCTTCTCTTCCGCCGCGAGCTGCGCGTAGAAAACCACTTGGAACAACAGGTCGCCCAGTTCGTCCTCCAGCGCCTCAAAGTCGCGGGCGTTGACAGCATCGACAACTTCGTAAGCCTCCTCCAGGAGCAGACCCTTGACAGAGTCGTAATCCTGGGCTCGATCCCAAGGACACCCCTCCGCGCCGCGCAGGTGCGCCATCAATTCCACCAGTTTGCGCAGGATTTCTCCGGCCAGTTCAGCTCCTCAACACCCGTCGTTGGCTCGCGACGCGCAGCACGCGAGACCGAATCACTTAATGTACCAAGCCGCGCGAAGAAATGGCAAGAGAGGCGCGCGGCTTGTTGTCGCCGCGAATTGTTGCTAGACTGGCTGCTTGATGCGAGTGGGGTGAAGCGGTCAGCGCTTGCGCCCCCCGCACGCATCGGGCGAGGAAGTTGATGCCTGACAACAAGGACGAACCATCGAGCTTCCGGGTCGTTGATCGGCGAACCTTCAGCTCGGACGGAACCCGCCGCGAGCCCGCTCCGGAAGCCGAGAACATGGCTGAGGGGCGTCCCCCCTCACCGCCCGCCCGGCCAGCCCCGGCGGAGGCGCAGGTGGAAGAACCGGCGGAGGAAAGCGCCGTGGGTTTTGACATGTTGGTCTCGTACCTCAGCACTACCGCCATGTTCCAGTTGGGGTTGCTGGAGGGGCCCGAGGGCGAACGAATCCCTCCCGACATGCCCAATGCCCAGCGCACCATCGCCCTGCTGGAAGTTCTCCAGGAGAAGACCCGCGGGAACCTGACCCAGAGAGAAACTAAGCTGCTCGACGATGTCCTTTACGACCTGCGCCTGAGCTTTGTCGAAATCGAAAAGCGCTTGGCGCAGAAACCCCGATGAGACTGACCTTCCTGGGGACCGGGACTTCTACCGGCGTACCGACGGTCGGTTGTCGGTGCAGGG
>JALHUF010000428.1 GCA_022866195.1 Terriglobia bacterium | reverse complement strand
TCGCAGCTTGGTTTGCAGCGCGGAATCCGCCAAAGCCGCCTCAATCTTCCGCACCGCGTCGTCGTCGTTCTCATAAATCAGCTCAGGATGGTCCACGATCTCGGTCTGTCCCCCGCCGTTGGGCACGAAAACGATGCAGCCCGCCTTGGCCAGTTCTGCCACCGCTATCCCAAATGGCTCGTTCTCTCGGCCGCTGAGGCCGTACTTGTGGCCCGCCATGATCTGGGATTTCGCTTGAGAATCGATCCCTTCCTCCATAAAAACCCATTCCCGGTTTTTCCTGCACAACTGTCTTAGACTCCCGACATAGCTCGGGTCTCCTCCGTTACCGACGAGGTGGAGATGAATCTTGGCGCCTCTCTTACGTACCTCCCCGAGAATCCGCACCACTCTCTCCATGCGTTTCTCGATGCTCCATCTCCCTGTGCAGACAAAACCATCCTCGCGGTTTGGCCAAGCAATATCGGGAAAGTTGCCCGCGACCGCCGGGTACACTGTGCGGGTCTCAATCCTGTAAACGTTCCGCACGATCCTTGCTGTCCACTCAGAACTCACCAAGGTCAGATTGTTCTTCATCCTGTCTTCTGAATAGCCGGTAACCCGTCGGCTGAGTCCAAGGTAGACTTTGCGCAGCGGCGAATCCCGATAAAACCACCCGCGGAGACCCTTGGGGAAAGGGGTCAACTGGCGATGCAATTCGGGGCTGAAGAGAGGATCATGAATGAGCTGAATCCCTCTGACACCGAAGTCCATCACCCCATAAGTCATAAACATGACGTCAAATTCAGGCGCCAACCTTCGACAGAACCTGGCGAAGACAGCTCCCCGCAAGGCAGCAAAATTGGTCCGAAGGAACTCGGGTAGGGGCGCTTCAATGACCGTAACCTTTCTCTCGTCTACGGCCGTGTCGCAAAATCTATTGAGACGCTCAAGATCTACCCGCTCGTTATGTCTGCGAGTGGTGATCAGCGACACCTCATAATCCTCCTGCAATGCCTCGGCTATCGAGAGCGTGACGCGCTCCGAGCCTCCGTAGCCGAGCTGAGTATGTAAGAGAGCTACTCTAGGCCGCGACATGAGTAGACGCCGATTTACGCGCCACCATGTGGATCTGGGTCCAGCGCAGGGGCGCGTCAAGGTTAGTGAATCCGCAAGCTTTTACGAATTCCATAATCATCTCCACCGTCACCGGCGACGGCAGGTACGAAGGATGAATTTCCAGGCAGAGCAACTCACACGCCGGGTCCGCCAAGGTTCGCTGCAGGCCCCGCAAGACCGCATATTCATAACCTTCAACATCGATCTTCACGGCGCGGGGGACAGGTAGGTTCTCGTTTTCTCGGAGCCAGTCTCCCGGCACGATCTCGACAGCTTCTGAGGCACTCTGCTGTTCGGCGTCTTCCAAATGCAACACCAGCGACGGGCACGATCGTCCCCCCACAAAGAGCCGCCCCGCAGCGTTTTGGTCCCCTAGCGCTTGTCTGAAGACCCGAACATTCGACAATCTGTTTAGCTCCAGGTGGTCCAGAAGTCGCTGGTAAGCTTGGGCTTCAGGTTCGAAGGCGACCACTTGGCCCTCATCCCTTACAACCTTGGCCAGGGGAACAGCGAACTGCCCGATCTGGCTTCCGACGTCAAAGAAAATGTCGCCCGGGCGAAGGGTGGAGATTAAGACCTGCAAGAAATCCTGCTCCGCTACAAGAGTTCCCTCCACTCCTCTGAACTCGGCGGGGGTGGAAGCACGGAACTGCACGTCAATTCCGCCTAAGTTGGCGCGAAGTACCTCGCCTGGCGACACTGCCCATCGGTAGTAGCATTTCCTAAGGACGTTCGTAAGACCTAGAAATCGGGTCATTGCCAACAGGTCGGAGCGATAAGTCAAACGTCTCAAGGCGTTCATTTCGTCCTCAGGAACTCGCCGTTCAAGATGCGCCGGGGAACAGCGACGTAAGTGCGGCGGGACACTTGGTCAGGGCGGATCCTCAAGGGGACTCTGCTGCCCGACCCGCCCCCACCCAGCTGCGGATGCACAATGGCCACCCTAGCGCGCCCCCTATCACAATACTCCGCTTTTGCACCCTCTCGGAGGCTAGCCTCAGACTCAGGCCAAAGCCACATTACACCCTCTCCCTTTTACACAATCGAGCTTACGTTACCATTTTCAATACCACTGCGATTGAATTTTCGAAAAAAACTGACGAGGAGGAGACCCGCAAGTGCATTTCACCCAAGACAGTTCCGAGGAGAACAACCTCCCCAGCCTAATTGTGCGGTGAGTTCAAGTAAGAAGTCAGCAATCTCCGAAAAGTACTACGAATTCCTTGCGGTAGGTACGGACGAAAATTAAAAAATATAAAATATGTGGGAGGAATGCTCCCCATCAGCACAATCCGCTGCCCCCAAGAAAGGGGAGCGCGCATAACAGCGCGCATCTCCTCGACCAGGTATTTCACCCAACCAAACCTTCCAACGGGAGTCGTCCCCCGGGGATACAGGCGGTCGTGGAACCCCGCCATTGCCTGGGCCCGTGTGATGGGCCGTGAACTCTCTCCGCGGTTGTCACGCATGAAGAAGAGCGGCTCGGGAACAATAGCCGTAGGTCCAAGAAGCGAAAGCTCGAAGCCGACAAGAAGATCGGGGCCAAGGACTCTGCTCATCAGCCGGGTCTGACGTAGCGCGCTCGACCGCAGCAAGGAATAGGCGAGAAAAGCTGAGGGCTGCCATAGGGCCAAGTTAGCCCGAACGAATAAGCCGTGTCGGCGCGTGTCGATCTGGTGCACTGTACGGCCAAACTCCTTTCCGTCCTGGCTCATATACTGCGCCACGGAATTGCATTGGACGATGGTCGCATCGCTTTCCAGCACCTCGAGACACCGGGAGAGATAGGTCGGTGCCCACACATCGTGGCCGCCCGCCCACATGAAGTATTCCCCAGAAGACGCGCGGAAAACCCTGTTGAAATTCTCGGCCGCACCCAGGTTTGTCTCGCATCGAAGATAGCGAATTCGGCTGTCGCGTGCTACATACTCAAGGCATATTTGTTGGGTAGCATCCACCGAGGCATTGTCGGAGATGATCAGCTCAAAGTCGGCATAGTCTTGGGCAAGGAGAGAGTCGAGTGATTCCCGAAGGTACTTCTCCTCGTTGTAGATTGGCATCCCGATGCTGACGCGTGGCACCCTGGTGTTCACCGGTACCTTCTCCCTTTTCCCTGCAACCCCAATCCAGCGCCCCGCTTTTGCCGGGGGTGCGGCTTACTCTTAGTCCGGCACCACAGCTTCCCGCATCTTCAGGCGCAGCGGGTTCACGAAGCCGATGATTTTCTGACGTAGTTCTTCGCCCATGATCCGGAAGGCGACGACGCCGTAGACCAGCGTCGCTACCACGTAAGCCGCCGCGAGCGCGGTAACGGAAAAGGTGCCGAGCAAAGCAAGCGCCATCCACGCACAACCATAGATCAGGATGGCTGAACCCAGGACCCTGAGAACGTGCCTGAACCAGATTCCCGGCGCAATCCCTAAGCACTCCCGGCAGATGCGCGGTAATCCATAAGAGTAATAAAACACGTGATAGAGCACCCAGGAAAAGCCTGCGCCACTCAACCCGAACCAGCATATGGCGATTGCACTAACCGACGGCACGATAAACAGTGACAGCACGTTCTGCCGGGCGGTGATGTCTGGCCGGCCCACCGCGAGCGAGACGACGTAGGGTGTGGTCAGCGTTCCATTCATGTAGTAGCCGATGCACAAAAATGTAACGGGCAGCCACAGCATGTGTGCAGAAGGCGCGTCAAACACACGGGACAAAAGAGGGATCGCGGCAAAAGGGGCAACCGCAAAGATCGGAATGGTCCCGAAGCAAACGAGGTCCTGGATCTTCTGGTAGGCGCGCAGCAGCTCGCTGGTCTTGCCTGCTCCGTGCAAGGCGGAAAAGTGCGGGAAGATGGCGTTATTGATAGCCCCGGTCAGAAGCATGCCTTGGTTAATGGCGCTGCGAGCAAACGTATAGATGCCCAGCAAAGTCAGCGGGAGCAGCTTGCTGACGATCACCTTGTCGGCTTCCGTGAGCACCCAGGCGCACAGCGAAATCGTCATAAGACCCGAGGCGTAGCCGACATTCTGCTTGACTACGGCCCGGGAGAAACCGGGAAGCAGCAGCGCACGAACGGAGAAGAAGCGGGTACATACAATCCAATAGACCACGACCTGCAATGTCATGGAGCCGGCAATCCAGTATGCCACGTGGAATAAACTGCCGTGCGCCAGCAGGATCAGGAAGATTCCACCCTGCTGCAGGCCCTTCGCGGAAACGTCGATGACGTTGGTAAGGTCCATGCGCTGCAGACCAACCAACAGCGCCCTGTACAAGCCCCCGGGTAGAGCCACCAGGGCGCCGAGACTGAGGATGCGCAGGATTCTGACCGCTGTCGGAGCGTCAAGGGAGTCGAGCTTCACCCAATGGTAAACGAGGTACGGGGCGAGCGTGTAAGCAATGACCGCCAGGGTGAGGTAGCCGGTCCAGTAGAACAACGAGCTTGTACGTATGAAACTCTCGATGTACTCCGGCCGATCCGCATGGTGAGAGGCAACCTCCCGCACGGCGCTTTGGCAGATGCCCAACTGCAAGACCACCGACAGAGCCGCGCTGAAAGCTAGAGAGAAGTAAATCAGACCCAGGGCATCGCCGCCAAGGCTTCGGAAGACAAATCGAACAGCAACAAAGCCCAGGACTAGGCTGAGCCCCTGGCCAAAGACATTGTAAGTGATGTTCTTTGATAGCCCAGACACTAGAATCTGCGTCCCGTGAAGACAATGGTCGGCAAGTTGCTCCGTTGGAACATGGCGACTATTTTTTTCTTAGGTACCCATCCGGCCAGTAGGTGATCCCCAAACGGGCCGGCTCAGGATCAATTTCAAATTCGGGGTGATCGGCTAGAAACTCATGAATTGCTGCCTTAGGATTGTCGTTCACCCAGTCCGGCTTACCACCCGGCACATCGGAGAGGTCTTCCATTATTCCGTCCGCAGCCACAACATAGCTACCGGAGGTCACTAGCGCTCCATAGAGTTCAAGCTCTTTACGGGCATGGTCTTTAGCGTGGTTTGAATCAAGAAAAACCATAACCGTCTCATGGGGAGCGATCAGACTCCGCACCTTCTGCACCGTTTCGAGGGCGACCGAATCGCCCTCGATTAATGTGATGCGCTTCTTGAGAGGGTGTTCTTCTAGAGCCTTCCTATTATGCGGACGGATTTCAATATCGATCGAAATGACGCGGCCGTGACCGAACACTTCAAATAAGCTTGCGAAGAAAACGCTCG
>JALHUF010000050.1 GCA_022866195.1 Terriglobia bacterium | reverse complement strand
CACATCGTGAAAGAGGCGGAGGCGGTCAAAGAAGACATCGGCTACGTGAGCCAGCGGTTCGGGCTCTACCCAGACCTTACGGTGATGGAGAACATTGACTTCTACGCCGACATCTACGGCGTGCCGCGCCGGGGGCGAGCGGAGAGGATCGACCGCATGCTGGCCTTCAGCAACCTGACGCCTTTCAAGAAACGGTTAGGGGGAAACCTCTCGGGCGGGATGAAGCAGAAGCTCGGCTTGGCCTGCGCGCTCATTCACACGCCCAAGGTGCTGTTTCTCGATGAGCCTACCAGTGGCGTGGATCCGGTCTCGCGGCGCGACTTCTGGCGCATCCTGTATCAACTGCTCCGTGAAAAGGTCACCATCTTCATCTCCACGGCGTACTTGGACGAGGCCGAACGCGCCCACCGGGTCGGGCTTCTTCATCGCGGCAGACTTCTCGCCGTGGGAACCCCGGACGAAGTGAAGCGACTCATGCGCGGGACGATCCTGGAGATTCGTGCGGCTGAGCCCCGCAAGGCTACGGCTCTACTGCGCGAAAGGCTCCCCGGCATCCCTGTAGGGCTGTTCGGGGACCGGGTTCACATCGTCGCCGAGGATCCGGCGGCGGTGGCCAAGCAGGCCGCGGACCTGCTCGTTGGGGCCGGCCTCAAGGCGGAGGAGATTCGCCGCATCGAGCCGGCGCTCGAAGATGTTTTCATCTCGGTGCTCGGCGGGGAGCACAGGTAGGAAGGCCATGCAGGGTTCGGAAAGCGGCAAGGCCGTCATCGTGAAGGACCTGGAGAGGCGGTTCGGCAGCTTCGTGGCGGTGAATCGCATCAGCTTCAAAGTCTCCCGGGGCGAGATCTTCGGCTTCCTGGGCCCCAACGGAGCGGGTAAGTCCACCACCATCCGGATGCTGTGCGGCATTCTCGCGCCGAGCGGCGGCGAGGGGACGGTGGCAGGATTCGACATTCGTACCGAAGCGGAAAAGATCAAAGCCCACATCGGCTACATGAGCCAGAAATTCTCCCTGTATGAGGATTTGACGGTCGAGGAGAACATCGACTTCTACAGCGGCATCTACTGTCTCACGCCGGAGAAAAAGCAGGAGCGCAAGGAATGGGTGATCGAGATGGCCGGCCTCCAGGAACACCGACACTCTCGCACCGCCATTCTCGCGGGCGGCTGGAAGCAGCGGCTGGCACTGGGGTGCGCCATCCTGCACGAACCGCCGATCATTTTTCTCGATGAGCCCACTTCCGGCGTGGACCCCATCAGCCGGCGCCGCTTCTGGGATTTGATTTATGAACTCGCCGGCCGCGGCGTTACGGTATTCGTCACCACGCATTACATGGATGAGGCTGAATACTGCGATCGTATTGCCCTGATTTATCGCGGCGAGCTGATTGCCATGGGGAGTCCGGAGGTGCTCAAGACGGAACTCATGCCCGAGGAAGTCCTCGAAGTCCTCTGCCAGCGGCCGCAGGATGCGATGGGCGAGATTGAGAAGGTGCCGGGAGTGAAGGAAGTTGCCCTATTCGGCAAGGGTTTGCACGTGGTCGCCGAGGATGGCGAGGCGACAGCCGCTATGGTCCGGAGCCTTCTGAAGGAGCGAGGCTACGAAATCGCGCGGGTGGAGAAAATCGTTCCCTCGCTCGAGGATGTCTTTGTCTCCCTCATCGAGGCGCGGGACCGCGCCGAGCAGCCGCAGCAGGCGGTGCAGCGATGAACCCGCGTCGAGTCCGGGCCGTGGCCCGCAAGGAGTTCATTCACGTCTTCCGCGACCCGCGGAGCCTGGGGATGGCCATCGCTATTCCCATGCTGCTGTTGATGCTTTACGGCTATGCCCTGACGCTCGATGTGGATAACGTCCCGCTGGTAGTCTGGGACCAGAGCGAGTCGCCGGCCAGCCGGGAATTCATCAGCCGCTTCGACGGCTCCCGTTACTTCTCCTTGCGCGGCTACGTGCGAAACTACCGGGAGATGGAACGGGCGATCGATTCTGCCCAGGCGCTCGTAGCGCTGGTTGTGCCGAGGGATTTTGCTGGCCGCGTTGAAGCGGGCCGTCCGGCCCCGGTCCAGCTCATCGTGGATGGCAGCGACTCCAACACGGCCACCCTCGCCGTGAGTTATGCCGACGCGGTGGCGCTGGCCTATTCGCAGCAGATAGCCGTGCGGCAGATCCAGCGTACGGGCAGCCGCGTGCCGCGCCTGCCCCTGGAATTCCGGCCGCGGGTTTGGTTCAACGCGGAGATGGAGTCGAGAAACTACATCATCCCCGGTCTGATTGCCGTCATCATGATGGTGATAGCCGCGATGTTGACTTCGCTGACCGTGGCCCGGGAATGGGAACGGGGCACGATGGAACAACTTATCTCGACTCCGGTGAAGGGTCAGGAATTGATTCTCGGCAAGCTCCTGCCCTACTTCTCCATCGGGCTGTTCGACGTCCTGCTGGCCGTGCTGATGGGCGAGTTCCTGTTTCGTATCCCCTTGCGCGGCAGTGTGGCCCTGCTCTTCACCTTCGCCGCAATCTTCTTGGCTGGGGCCATGTCGTTGGGCCTCCTCATCAGCATCATCACCAAGAGCCAGCTCCTGGCCAACCAGTTGGCCATGGTTCTGACGTTCGTCCCGTCGCTGCTGCTCTCCGGTTTCGTCTTTGCCATCGCCAACATGCCGAAACCGCTCCAACTGGTCACGTACCTGATCCCAGCGAGGTATTTCGTGGCCTTGCT
>JALHUF010000427.1 GCA_022866195.1 Terriglobia bacterium | reverse complement strand
CCTGGATAAGCAGGAGCAGGTCGGTGAGCTTGTCCGCGGCCTCCAGCGGCGAGGCGGCCTTGTAGCCATCGGGATTCTCCTGGGGCGTGCGCATGTAGCGCTCAGTGTAGATGCTGTCGTAAAACTTCCAGTCGGTCACCGGGGCGCCTGCGGCCCCGCACTTGAAGACGCCGGGCGCGTGGGTGAGCGCGTAGAGTGTCAGGTAGCCGCCGTACGACCACCCGGAGATGCCGAGGCGCGCCGGGTCCACATAAGGCAGCGACTTCAGGTATGCGACTCCGGCCAGTTGGTCCTGAAGTTCGCGCCCGCCGAGTTGTTTGAAGACCGCCGACTCCCAGGCGTGCCCGCGTCCCCACGAGCCTCGACCGTCGAGCGACCAGACCAGGAATCCTTCCTGCGCATAGAACTGGTCGAGCATGCCGGTTACGCCCCAGCGGTTCTGGATGAGCTGGACGTGAGGACCGTTGTAAACGCTCACCAGGACCGGGTACTTCTTCTGCGGGTCGAAACGCGGCGGCTTGACCAGGCGCGCGTAAAGCGTGGCGCCGTCGGCGGCTTTGACCTCGACAAACTGCGTGGTCGCCAAGGCGTATCCGGCCAGGTGATTCTCCGGCTTGTCGATAACGCACACCAGCGCGCCGTCAGCACGCCGCAAACGGACTTCCGGCGGCGTGTGGAAGTCGGAGAACTGGTCGAGAAGGTATCGTCCATCCGGGGAGAGATTGCCGGAGTGTGTACCGGGCTCGCTGGTGAGCCGCTGGAAGCCCGTCCCGTCCAGACGCACGCGACCGAGCTGGCGCTCGCGCGGGTCGCGTTCTGTCGAGGCGAAGTAAATCCAGCCCGCCGCGGCGTCGACTTGGAAAAGCGGAATGTCCGTAAACGCCGGCTGATCGAGCAGCCACGCGCCGCGCGTCACGCGGTTCAGGAGCTTCCCGTCTGTCGCGTAGAGGTATAGGTGCATCCAGCCGTCGCGTTCCGAGGGCCAGAGGAAGCGCTGCCCGTCCGGGAGAAACCGCGGCGGCTCGAGCGAGTTGATCCAGGTGGCGTCCCGCTCGGAAACCAGTACACGATCTTCGCCGCTGACAGGATTCCACAGGCGCGCCTTCGTTTCGTTCTGCGCCCGGTTGAGCGTTACGTAGGCCAGCGCCCGGGAATCAGGTGTCCAGGATAGCCACGGCGAAATGTATTCCGCCTCCGCGCGGTTGACGGGCACCGTCCAGACCTGCGGCCCCTCTGGCTCGACGGCCACGATGTGGAGCGAAGGCTGGGGGTTCGGGTCGCCAGCCTGCGGGAAACGCTGCGGGAGAAGGCGCACGTGTGTTGCGAGGTAATCTGTCAGCGGGTACTCGGGTACCGGGCCATCGTCGAGTCGCAGATAGGCGATCTTGCTGCCGTCCGGCGACCACTCATACGCCCGGCTGGTCGCGCGGTTGACGATTTCCTCTTCGTAAACCCAATCGAGTTTGCCGTTCAAGACGGTTTCGCTGCCGTCCTTGGTAAGTTGCTGTAAGCGCCCGCTCGCCAGATCGAGTACAAAGAGGTTGTTCCGCTTGACAAAGGCCACCCGGCCACCCGCCGGAGCGAACGTGGCGCTGGTTTCCTCCTCCGCATCCTGCGTCAGGCGGCGCAGCTTGCGTGCTTCCCCATCGTAAAGCCACAGATCGTTCTCGCCGGTCAGCAGCAGCGCGTCACCCCGAGGAGACCACCGGTAGGAATCGAGCTGGAGCTTCGCTTTGTCGCCCTGGGCATCCAGAGGGACGCTTTCCTTACCGGGCTCCACGTCATAGAGGTAGAGAACGCTGACAGCTTCCTTGCCCGTTCCCCGAGTCCGCACGAAGGTGACTTGATTGTGCCCTGGTCGCCAGCACACGGCCCGAATTCCGGCAGCCACGATCGCTTCCGGCTGTACAACCAGCTCGAGGCTGAGCTTTTTCTCAGGCTCGGCCCCGCCCAGAGCGGTGGGCCAAGCACTCAGGATCACCAGAACCAGCGCCAAGCGTTTCATGGCTCTCCTCCGAGAAGGGGAATCCGCTCGCACCCTGGGGGCGGAGTGTCGCGGGTCAACGGTCCTCGGCGGTTAGCAGTTTGAGAAAATCTTCCAGCTCGCCCGGCAGCGGGGCTCGCAGGCTTGTCTCTGCGTTCGTGCGCGGGTGGCGGAACTCAATGGCGGACGCGTGCAGGAAACTTCGCGCCAGCGTCTTCACTTCCCTGCCCCCAATTCGCAGCTTGCCCGGCGCCCCGTAAAGCGTGTCGCCGACGATCGGATGGCCGAGCGACGCGAAGTGCACGCGGATTTGGTGCGTGCGGCCGGTGCGCGGTTCGGCTTCGAGGAGCGTGAAATGCGCAAAGCGCCGCAGGACGCGGTAGCGCGTCAGCGCTTCCCGCGGGCGGATGCCTCCCACGCCCATGCGCACGCGACGAACCGGATCGCGTCCCACGGGCACCGCGATTTCACCGGCATCCTTTGTCACGTGGCCATGCACGAGCAGCATATAGGTCTTGTGCACGTCGCGCCCCTTGAACTGCCCCGCCAGCGCTCGGTGCGCGTTGTCATTCTTGGCTACGATCACCAGCCCGGAGGTCATCTTATCCAGACGATGAACAATGCCCGGGCGTGACTCTCCCCCGGCGGTGGAGAGGGTTGCAATGTGATGGAGCAAGGCATTCACGAGCGTGCCGGACTTCACCCCGGCGCCGACGTGCACCACCATCCCGGCAGGTTTATTGACCACCACCAGGTCGGCATCCTCGTAGACGATGGCCAGCGGCAGGCACTCCGGCGCGGCGCTCACTTCGCGGGATTCGAGGCGCACGCTGACGCGCTCACCCGCTTTCACTTCTTCGCCTGCCTTGCGGGCTGCGCGTGCGCCAATCGTCACCAGGCCCGCTCGGATGAGGCGTTGAAGCTGGCTCCGACTCCACTCCGGCAGGCGTCGCGTCAGGAAAAAGTCCACGCGTGTCCCGGACTCCTCGGCGGAAACTGTGAATTCCCGCACTTCGGGCGAAGTCCGTGCCATCAGGATCTCACTCAGAAAAGAGATAGTGAAGAATCAGGAAGCCGGCGCCCACCACAATGGCGCTATCGGCCAGGTTGAACGCCGGCCAGTGATAATCGCGAAAGTACACGTCCACGAAATCCACCACCCGCCCCACGCGGATGCGGTCCACAAGGTTCGACAAGGCTCCGCCCAGAATCAATGACAGGCCCACACCCGACTCCCAGCGAAGATGGTGCGTCCTCCAGACAATTCCGACCACGGTCGCCAGAAGCGCCGCAGAGACCACAACCAACAGAACGGTCTTCCAGAGCGCCGGTGAATCCGAAAACAGACCGAACGCTGCTCCCGCATTCTTGGCGTGCGTCAGGTTGAGGCAGTGGGGAAGAATGGGGATGACGGAGTGCTCGGAGATAGAGCGCTCCACCATCGCCTTCGTGCCCTGGTCACCCACAAAGACCACCAGGGCGATACTCGCGTAGACAGCGCGGGAGAGCACTTTGACGCGCACTGCGATAGTCTCAGGCATTGCCGTGGTCAGCGGGCGTTCCCGGCGAACCCAAGTTCCCAGTCTACAGCTTCCTGCTGTCCTTGAAAACTGACCTGTAACGAATTCCCAGTCAGCTCATGGCGCACCGGGACTTCACCGCCCCCCTTGGCGGTGGCTCGCACCTGCGAGACGGTCACTCCCTCGGGAACGTAGACCCAGAGTGTGTACGTCTCGCCGGGCACCGTTTGGGATGAACCGCCTAACTTGTTTGTCGTCGCGTCCCACGCCAAGTTCAGGATGGAATAGGCGCCGGTGATGTGCCGAGAGGTTCCGATGAGTTGCGGTCTATTCAACACGGGGTGAATCAGAAACACCCGCGTGTCATGGGGCTCAATCTCTGCTTCCATCCGGCCTTGGAAAACACCGAGAAGCTTCTGGGCCCAGAAATCGAAGACGATGTAGGAGGAACCGGCGCCGAGTCCCAACTTGTCCGCGAAGGAAATCTCCCGCCTCGCCGTCCCACTCCGCCAGTTGGTCAGGCCCACGACATCATAAACCCCCGACTTGGCATTCACCTTCAGATCCAGGATCTCCGGGTAGTTGTGAAGGTAATAGTCGGGTGTGGTGTGTCTGAACTTGTCCCACTGCATGTCGGTTCCGCGGCTGAACAGGTCGACCGGCAGGATGGGCAGGGTGGGCAACGTCATCTTCAGCAGCCTGACTCGCTCCTCTGGGAGTTCCGGTAGAACGCTCGCCAGCGGATACACAACTCCCGTCAGGGCAAGGTAAGTAACCAAGGTTCGCGCCTCCGGGAGCGTCGTGCCGAATCCCGCCATGGGCTCCTCGCGGGTGCGCGCCGTGGCCACGAAACTCGAGTACCGTTTCTGTTTCGCTTCTTCCACCGTCATCCGCGGCGCGATGTCGATCCCTTCGCCGGGCATCAGATAAACGACCATATGGTTCAAGAAGGCGTTGGCATTGATGGAGCTGAACAAGGGATACATCCCCTGCCAACTGTTGTACACATCGTGCCCGGCGAAGGTGGAGTTGAAATACCCGATGCCATTCAAAGGAGTGCCGGCCGGGCATCCCTCGACGAACGTGTGGGGGCCGATCGCCTCGCGGATCAATTTGAGCCGGCTTCGATACGCCACGATGGGGTCAAGTGACTTGTCGTAAAGCCTGTCCTTGTCCACGGGCGGCGCGTACTTGGGAAGGGCGTGCTCGCCGTCAAACTTGTAGTACTCGAAGCCCCAACTCCCCAAAGTGGTGAACAACTTCTGAAGAAAGTCGAGCACCGCGGGGTTAGTGGAGTCGAGGGTGGGCGTGTGGTAATCGCGTATGATCTTCCCTTTCTTGTCGCGCAGATACCAGTCCGGATGCTGCTCCACGGCGCCGGCATACGCATTGGGCACGAGCCACAAGCCAGGGCGCAGGCCTTTTGCTTTGATGTAGCTCGTCAGCCACTGGGGCCCGTGGGGAAATTTCACCCGGTCCCAGTTCTCAATCCAATAATGCTCGCCCTCTTTGCCCCGGTCGTAGCCGTCATCGAGCTGAACGTATGCGAAACCATAGGCCTTGAGGTTGGCGGCAATCCAGTCCGTGTTGCGGACAATGTCCTCCTCCTTCACCTCGCTGTAGTAGCTGGTCCAACTGCACCAGACCGCTGGCGCCGTGCGGAAGTATGTATCGTCAAAGGGGACATAAAAAGGGGCGCCCAGAATGCTCGTGTAATAATCCGGAATCAGGCGGATCACCATGTTCCCCGGCACCGGGATAGTGACATCGAGGAGATCCGGATCCTGATTGTGGCGCTGCATCAGGGTCTGCTCGGAGAAACTGATTACCGTATCGGTCCGGCGGTCAAAGAGATGATGAAAGCCGGAACTCGACACCTGCCCCAACGCAAAGTACATACACTCCGAATTTCGCCGGGGCAGGAAGGATTGGTTTCGAGTTTCACTCCCGCCATAACTGCTCACCACTTCATCGGTTCCCACCCAATCCACGGGCGCTCCCTCATGGTCCAAGACCCGCGCCACCACACGGTCCGCCGGAGCCGGAACCTCAGCGGTGAGGACCGCATCCATCGAGGTGCTGGATATCTTCAGTGTGTTTTGGCGCAATTCGAAGGCCCAGGCGGTTCGTGGCTCAACCGTCCTTAGG
>JALHUF010000426.1 GCA_022866195.1 Terriglobia bacterium | reverse complement strand
TCTGCGTTTCGCGACCATCTCCACGAACCTGCTGTGGCTGAACACGTCAGTGCAGATATCGACAAAATCCAATTCTTCCTTCTGGAGCAGTTCTACCGCATCACCGTATACGGCGGGTACGCCGAACTCACGGGCCAACTTCTCCGCTTTGGAAACGGTCCGATTGTAAAGGGCCACGCACTTCACGCCCTGGAACTCGCACCATGCAGCGAGTTGAAAGCGCGCCCAAAAGTGGGCTCCGAACATCGCAAATCGTAAGTCAGCCATGTGTCACCTCTTCGGTATCTTTTGGTTCAACTCAAGCATTCGTGCCGAAGGCTGTCCCATCTGGCTCTCCCCAGACTGGCGGGCCGTGGGGGTTGTCTACATTCCCCAAATTCTCATGGGGTCCGCCACCATTACGGTCACTCCACCTGTTGCCAAAGATCATCTTGGTCAGCGTTTCGTCTGCGTAAAGGAACTTGTCCGGACCGAAGGCAACACACTCAATGAATTTGATGCCGGAGTCAAGTTTCCTCCCCCTGCACGTCTTCCGGTCGATTCGGTGCACCCGCCTGTCATATTCCACGTCCATGTCAGGACCATAGTACGCGAGCCAGACCGAGTCGTCCTCCAAGCGCTCGCCAGATGAGCAACCGTGGTGGAGATCCAAAACAGTGAATTCCAGACTGGACTGCGCCGTTCCTTGAGCTCGCCGAGTCTTCGTCTGGCGCACCCCAACAGTCAAACCCCAAGGGGTTCCGCGTGCTGTGTACGGACTGGAAGCCGAATGACCTTGCATCGCCCAGTCTGGGCCCCCCCAGGCACACCACCCCTTCAGACTGATGAGGACAACCACAGCCTAATTCGCCACTCACCTATTAATGTTCATCGCGACGCTTTTCTATAAGAATCTCAGTATTCAGTGTTGGAAAAATATCACCTCCGGCGTCTTGCCTGACGGCGCGTGACACATATCGCCAGCGGCGTCACCCGCTCCCAAGCAACCCATCTCCCTGCGGCGCCGCGCGGTCAAGAGGGCATGGGCAGCACGTCGTAGGAGCTGAAATCTTTGCTGTTTGCTTGAAAACCTCGCAGATTCCCTTGACGTCAACAGAGGCGGCATCTATACTCCCGTGCGCATTTGCGATTCCAGAGGCCCGCGGGACAGTGGCACGCCATGCGAAGAACTAGTGAAACTCTTACGGATTTCATTCCCAACCGCTTTCGTGACCAGGTCGCCCTGGTAGTAGGCGGCGCCCAGGGTATCGGCAAGGCGATTGCGGTTCGCCTCGCGAAAGAAGGAGCGCGGCTCGTCATTGGCGATATCGATCGCAAGATGATGACCCAGACCGCGGGAGAGATCGCAGCGGACGGGGGAAGTGTCCGAACAGTAGTGTGCGATGTGCGGCAACAGCGCCAGGTCAACCGGATGGTGGAAAGAACTATCCGCTGGCACGGACGCATCGATGTCCTGATGCATATTGCGGGCGTTGTCAAGCCCCGGCCCTTCCTGAAGATTGATGAGAAGTTCTGGGATTGGACCATTGACACCAACCTCAAAGGAGCTTTTCTTGTCGCGCACGCCGTCTTGCCCCATATGATCAAGCAGCGCCGCGGTAAGATGGTTTTCATGGCTTCCACGAACAGCTGGGATGCGGAGGCAGAACTGGCGCCCTACAATGTCTCCAAGGCTGGCGTGTTCCTGCTCGCGAAGACCCTGGCGCGGGAATTCGGCCGTTACGGAATCCATTCGAACGCGCTCGGGCCCGGTTTCATACGCACCCGACTTTCCGAGTGGTGCCTGACCCATCCGGCGTTTGCCGAGAAATACAAGAACCTAATACCGCTCGGGCGGCTGGGCGAGCCGGAAGATGTGACGGGACCCGCGACCTTCCTGGCGTCGCGCGACGCCGATTACGTGAATGGCGTCCTGCTGTTCGTCGATGGTGGTCAGTTGGCGTAAGGTTCGCCCGGCCCGAAATCGCCGGTTCGCCTGGTGGCCGCGCGGGCCGACAAGCGGCGTGATCTATTCGACGAGGCTATGCTCTTCACTGGGGCGTCAGGGAT
>JALHUF010000425.1 GCA_022866195.1 Terriglobia bacterium | reverse complement strand
CGAAGAAATGACGGCTGTAAACGAAGCCCGGATGGATATGGCGCTCAGTAATGTGGATCAGCAGAAAATTAAGATTGAAGAAGAAGCAGAGAAACTGCGGGCCAGCGAACTGGTCAAGCAATTCAAGGTCGAAATGGGGATCTTAGCCCCCGAACCTTCAAGTACGCCCGCCGAGAAGACTATTGGCGGGAAAGAAGCCCAGAAGACTTCCTAACCTTCTCGAGTGGAGATAAACCATGGCAGTAAAAATTGAAAAGGGTGGCTGGATTTTTATTTTTCTCATTGGGTTGGCCCTGGTCGGCTACAGCCTGGACAGGTACGGTGTAATCGACGTGCGGAAATGGACCGCGGGACGTCTAGGATCTTCCCGGGGCGCGGTGGAGACTGTAGATACCTCAAAGCCCCTCGTGTTGCCTACCGGGGGCGGGGGTGAGGCTGGCGAAGTGCGCGTCCGTGTCAATATCTGGGTTGGGTGCGCGGCCGGCCTGGTGGCCAATGGCGGCCTGGACACCGCACCGGGCTCCATTTACGCCAACAAAGGGCTCAAGGTCTCTTTCAAGATCATTGACGACTGGACAGAGGGCGCAGCAGCCCTGGCCACCGACAATGTGGACGTGATGCTGACCACTGTGGACGTGTGGGCCAAGGACTACGGCCAGTTTCAGGACAAAGGCTTCGGCACCCACGCCTTCTACATGGTCGACTGGTCGCGGGGCGCCGACGGCGTGATTGGGCGCCAGGGAATCAACAGCATCGAGGACCTGGCGGGAAAGATCGTGGCCTTTGCTCCCTACACGCCCTCGCACTTTCTGCTCTGGAACGGCCTGAAAAGCTCCGGCCTGGCAACCGAACAACGCAACGAAATCTTCTCCCGGGCCGTGCATACCAGGGACGGCATTGAACCGGCGACGCTGTTCGCGCAGCAGAAGGTGGATGCCGCCGTGGCCTGGGACCCCGATATGAGCGATGCCGTGGGCAAGCGGCCCGGGGCCAAGAAGATCTACGACACACGCGTGGCCAACCGGCTGATTGCCGACATCCTGGTGGTGAGCGACCGCTTCGCCGCGAACAATCCGCAGACCGTGATGAAGTTCGTCGAAGGCTGGCTGGAGGGGGTGGTCTTCATCCATGAACAGCCCTCACGCGCCCACACCTTGATCGGCACTATCAAGGACTTCAACATTCCCTCCGACCTGGCCAAGACGATGCTGGAAGGGGTGCGGTTGGCCGACTACGCCGACAACGTCGGGTTCTTCGGCAGCCGGGGCGCCAACTCCGACTATGCCAACATCTTCAGGATGGCGCAGGAGATGTACCGCGAGGACCGCTTGATCAAGCGGGTGGCGGACCCGGAGGCCACCTTGGATAGGCGCTACCTGGCTGCCCTGAGCGGCAAATTCTCCTCGACTTCCACGGAGGCCCCGCTCGAGTACAAACCGCCGGCGCCGGGCGCCGTGCCCATCGCCACGCAACGCCGGTCCATCTATTTCGAGACCAACTCGGCGAAGATGAGCCTGGACTCGCGCGCGGTGGTGGAGGAAATCGGCAACTTCATGCGCGCTTACGAGAACACCGTGGTGGATATCGAGGGCAACACCGACTCCACGGGTGCGCATGTGTACAACGTGCAGCTTTCCCGGGAGCGGGCGGAAACAGTGAAGTCCTACCTCACGGAGAAATACCGTTTCCCGGCGGCCCGCATGCGCACTTTCGGCAACGGCCCCGACCGGCCTATCGATACTAACGCCACCCCCGAGGGACGCGAGAAGAATCGTCGCACCGACATCAAGGTCTACCCCAACCCCGCGGGGTAAGGCGCGCGCAGACGGTCTATGGCATGCCTGGTCGAAATCCGCAAGGACGTGTCTCCCCGCACGCGGTTCGCGCTGGCCGTCCTGAGCTGGGGCCTCGTCGTGGTGGCCTGGTTCGCCCTGACGCACTGGGAGGTTCTGCCGCCTTTCTCGTTGCCCCGTCCGGTCGGAGTCCTCAAGGCCATCGGGCGCCTGTGGGGTGAGTACAACCTGCTGGGCAATGTCTTCATGAGTTGGTGGCGGATCGGCCAGGCCTTCCTCTGGTGCGCGGCCATTGCCATCCCGCTGGGACTGCTGATGGCCAGCTTCCGCTGGCTGTACGATTTGGTGAATCCCGTGGCCGCACCCATGCGCGCCATGCCCATCACCGCCTTCCTGCCTGCCTTCATGGCTCTGTTCGGAATGGAGGAGACTATGAAGGTGGCCTTCCTCTGGTTCGGCATGTTTTTCTACCTGCTGGCGGTCGTGGTAGAAGAAGTGAACCGGGTGGACAACAGCCTGCTCGAGACCGCCTACACCCTGGGCGCCAAGCGTCGCCACGCCCTGTGGCTCCTGTTCCGCGCCTCCTTCCCTGCCATCTTCGGTTCGTTCCGCATTCTGTATGACATTGGCTGGACTTACGTGATTCTGGCCGAGATGGTGAACGCGCGCAAGGGCGTGGGTTACATGGTGGAGGCGGCGCGCAAGGTGCTGGATTTTGAGATGGTCTATGCCGGCATCATCGCTATCGGCTTCGCCGCCTTCCTGTTCCGCTGGCTGTTGACGTTCCTGGAGCGGCGGCTGTTCCCCTGGCGCCAAGTGGCGCGGCCCGCAGCCGAGCAGCCCGCCGCCGTAGGGGCCAGCGTGCCGGTGAAAAGCGAGACGCATGGAAAATAAGCTCAAGATCAGTCTCCATGACGTCAGCCGGACTTTCCCGGGTCCGCAGGGCGAGAAAATCGAAGCCCTGCACAACATCAACCTGGAGGTGGAAGACGCCTACACGGCCGAAGGGCGCGACGTGGGCGAACTCCGCGTGCTCCTGGGGCCTTCCGGCTGTGGCAAGTCCACCATCCTGCGCCTGATCGCCGGACTGGACCGCCCCGACAAGGGCCAGGTGCTGGTCAATGGCGTCCCGGTGACGGGACCGGGGCTCGACCGCGGCATGGTCTTTCAGAAATACACCTCCTTCCCCTGGCTGACTGTGGCGGACAACATTGCCTACGGGCTGAAGATCAACGGCGTCCCGCCTGCCGAACGCAAGAAAAGCGTCAAACACCTGGTGGAGGCGGTCGGCCTTTCCGGCTTCGAGCAGGTCTATCCCGATACGCTTTCCGGTGGCATGCAGCAGCGGGTGGCCATTGCGCGGACCTTGGCGGTGCGGCCCCAGGTAATTCTGATGGATGAGCCGTTCGGGGCCCTGGACGCCCAGACCCGCAGCGACATGCAGGAATTGTTGCTACGCATCTGGGATGAAACCGCCAGCACTGTCCTGTTCGTCACTCACGACGTGGAGGAGGCGATTTACCTCGCCGACCGCATCTTTATCATGAGCGCCCACCCTGGTACGATTGTCGAGGACGTCCCAGTCCCGTTCGGGCGACCGCGCGAACCGTCAGTGAAGCAGAAGAAGGAATTTCATGAGCTGCAAGGCTACCTGCTGGCCTGCCTCCGCCGCGCGCCCGGGCGGGGCCAGGTACGGGTGAGTATTTGATGCCTGAGGAAACCAGTCCGCTGCAAGGCGGCAGCAAGCTGCCCGGCGCGTTGGAAGACACTGGCCAGAGACCCGGCGCCGGACCGATCAGCTTCGTCAAGGAAGCGCTGAAGTGGCAGTATAACGTTATCGGCCTGGCAGGAGCTGCTGTCTTCGCCCTGGTGTCAGGCACCGCCCTACCCCTGGTGTTGGCCGCAGGCTTGGAACTCATCTACCTGAGTGTTATCCCCCCTAACCCGCGTTTCCAGCGCCTGGTGCGCTCCTGGCAGTATGCCGAGGAGAAGCGCCGGACCCAGATAAGCCTCGCCGCCTTGTTTCAGGAACTGCCTCCGACGCAGCGCGCGCGCTACACCGCTCTGGACTCCAGATGCCGCTCCATCCGGGCCAATTACAGCCGGCTTTCCTCTACGGCGCAGATCTTCGTCGCGCAGATGGAGGAGAAGCTCCAGGGCCTGCTGCATGCTTACCTGCGCCTGCTAAACTCCGCCCAGCAGCACCGCGAATCGCTGAAGAACACCGACCCTGCCGAGATCAAGGAGGAAATAGCGCAGCTGCAACACGCGCTCGAGAAGGATCCACCCAAGGTGCAGGAGATCAACCGCCGACGCATCGAGATCCTGACCAAGCGTCTGGAAAAGTTCGAGAAAATGGGAGAGAACAGCAAAGTCATTGACGCGCAGTGCGCCGCCATCGAGGACGTGCTGGAACTGATGGTCGATCAGTCGGTCACCATGCGCGACCCGCAGCAGGTCAGCGACCAACTCGGGAACCTGGTGCGCGACGTGGAGCAGACCGAGGAAACCGTGCAGCAAGTGGAAGCCATCTTCGAATTGGCCGCCCCCGAAATGACCGAGACGCTAGCTTCCTCGGCCGGGCCGGCGCGCTCGCGCGCGCGGAGCTGAAATGGGAACCACGCCCACCCCAAGCACCGCTCATCTGGAAGGGTTGCCCGCCTGGGCGCGGCTGCTCTCAGAGAAGTATTATTCGCGCACCATCGCGGTATTCGTCCTTTGCGGCAACGTGCGTGACCTGGTGCCGGTCAAGCGCGCAGGCGTGACGGAGTTTCTCCCTCTGTCCCGTTTCCTGAACGAGGCCCTGTTCGGGCAGCGCGACCTGGTGTTGACTTATGACCGCGGCGGCGGGCTCACCTTCGCTCACCCCGATATGCAGGCTGATTTCGCGCGCGCCCTGGCCGGCTACGACAGCTTCCACGGCACCAACTACTCTGCCGGCTTGCCGCAGCGTCCGGACGGCGTCCTGAACCTGCTGGACAATTACCTGCGCCTGCGCATCGCGGACACTAAGAAGATCGCCCTGGTCATTGATTTCGCCGAGACGGTGGCGCCGGCCGGCGACGATTCCTCGATGTCGGGCGAGGACCGCAACTCGCTGGTGATTCTGAAGCGCTGGGCCAACAACCCGACCTTTCTGCGTGCCGATGCCACCATCTGCTTGATCGCCGAGAACCAGATCGAGCTCAACCAGGGGATCGTGCAGCACCCGGGCGTGGCTTCCATCGCCATTCCCCTGCCCGACGAAAACGAGCGGCTGGAATTCATCCGAGAGCAATTGGCGGGTGTGACGCTGCCACCCGGCTCCGACGTCACCGACCTGACGCTCGCCAAGCTGGGCGCGGGCCTGAAGCGCGTGCAACTCCAGAATCTGATTTCCCACGCCATCCAGAATCGCCTGCCGCTGACCCAGAAGTTCCTGGCGCAAAGGAAGAAGGAGCTGATCGAGGCGGAATCAGGCGGGCTGCTGGAGTTCGTGCAGAGCCGCTTCGATTTG
>JALHUF010000424.1 GCA_022866195.1 Terriglobia bacterium | reverse complement strand
CTTTCCCACCAAGGTCTGGCGCGACTGCCTCCCGTGCCCGAAATACTCCCAGTGCGACGAGAAGGCTATGCTCCTCGACCTCGCCCAGCGCGCGGCTTGCGCGGCTGAGTCCCGCCTGGAACCCGCCAGGGTCTTGGCATAACCAGACTCCTCAACCCACTCTTTCTCGTTCCGTCCGACACGCAGGAGTCGCCCGGTGTATCATGGCAACGGAGGGGAAGCGTGCCGGAGCGGATCCTGGCCATCGACTTTGGTCTGAAGCGGATGGGCTTGGCCATCTCAGATCCCTTGGGTATCACGGCGCAGGGACTTGCGACGCTAGAGCGCACCCGACTGGACGACGACCTCCGGCACATAACGAGGCTTGTCGCCGAGCACGCCGCCGGGCGGGTGATTCTCGGCCATCCGCTGAGCCGCGCCGGGGGGGAGACGGCAATGTCGCGTCAGGTGGCCGCGTTTGCCGAGAAGCTGCGGCAGCGCCTTGCCTGTCCGGTCGAGTTGTGGGACGAGCGCCTAACCAGCGTGCAGGCCAACCGACTGCTGCGCGCCTCGGGGATAGGCATCGAAAAGCGCCGGCGCGCGGCGGACCGCGTCGCCGCGACGCTACTCCTGCAAAGCTACCTCGACTACCAAGCCAACGAAACCGCACGCCGACAAGTCTCCAGTGAGGAGCCATGAGGAAGCGGCTCTTGATGGCCATTGCCGCTCTGGTGCTGGTGGGCCTCGCCTGGACCGGGCGAGAGCTGTATTGCCCCTATCGCGGCTATACCGGGAATCTGATTCTCGTGCTCGAGCCGGGCACACAGGCTTCCCAGGTAGCCACCCTGCTGGTCGACCGCGGCGTGCTGGCGCACCGCTGGCCCTTTCTTTTCCGCTACGGGCTGGGCCGTCCGGGCCACACCATCAAAGCCGGCGAATACCTCTTCGACCGGCCGTTGCGTCCCATCGAGGTTTACCGAAAACTCGTGCAAGGCGATGTGTACCTGCACGCGGTGGTCATCCCGGAGGGCTCGGACCGCTTCGATATGGCGCGCATCCTGCATCAGCAGATGGGCATTCCGCCGGAAGCGTTCCTGCGCGTCACGGAGCAGGCGGCCGCCATCCGCGACCTTGATCCGCAGGCAGCGACGCTCGAAGGTTATCTCTTCCCCGATACGTACCGGTTTCCCCGCGGCGCCACTGCGGCCACCGTGGTGCTGACGATGCTGGCGCGTTTTCGCCACGTGCTTGATTCCCGATTCCCGCCGGACCTCCGCTCGTCACCGGGAAGACTGCATGAGGTCATCACGCTGGCCTCGCTGGTGGAGAAGGAGACGCCCACGCCCAGTGAAAGGCCTGTCGTCGCGGGCGTGTTCGCGAAGCGGCTGGAGAAGCGCTGGCCGTTGCAGTGCGACCCCACGGTCATCTATGCGGCGCGCTTGAACCATCGTCCCCTCGGTCCCATCACGCAGCGCGACCTGGATTTTGATTCGCCCTACAACAGCTACCGTCACGCCGGATTGCCGCCGGGACCCATTGCGAGCCCCGGCGAGGCGTCGATTCGCGCCGCGGTGAGTCCCGCAGCTGGGAACTTGTTCTACTTTGTCAGTAACAATCATGGCGGGCATATCTTTTCCAGAACGCTTGCGGAACATCAGCGTAACGTGGCACGATATCGGCGAGAAGTGGCGGCGCTTAACCGCGTTGTGGCCCGGAAAGAGAAGGCGGCAAAGCAGGCAAGCGAGGGCGGGCGACGCGGAAAATCTGACGCCACCACCAATTCGAGTCCAGGTGCCGAAAGCAAACAGCAAAAAGCGACTCGTCCTCGGCCTGTGCCAGGCACGGGGCCTGGAACGCGCCGGGGAGCGCGAGATTCGCGCCCTCCAAGCTGAGCTCCGTCGCCGTCTGGGAGCTGACGACCGGACCTCCCCTTCCTATATCGCCAACGTGCTCCGGCAGGCGGGCGTGCGCGTCGACTACGACGACCGCTACGTCGATCCTCTGATGGAGGAGCCTTACGCGACCCGGCTCGCGGGTGCGCTTCAGTTTCATGACCTGGAAAGCGCGGAAGCGTCTCTCCAGAAGCTGGACGCGATCTATCGTGAGTACCGGGACGCTTCGGACCGTGTGGGGACTGTCTTGGTTCGCTCGCTGGTCCTTAAAGGGAGACAGCGAGCGGAGAGCCTGGCGGTGAATTCCCGCGTGAGCCCTGAGAAAAGGCGTGAAAAACAAGAAGTCGCTAACTGGTTCAGAGTCTGGCTGGAGACCTCCGATCTATTCTTCGATTGGCTGGAGCTGCGCAAACAGTCGGAAGAATTCCAGCGGCTGTTCTCAGACCACCATGGCCAGCGCCGAACGCCGCGCCCGGCTTAACAAACCCTTTTCTCCGACCGCGTGACTTTCCCATTCAACTTTCTACCACCTTCCACTACAATGGCGCGTCTGCGCAGGTGAAGGAGTAGGGTTGTGCTACCCATGCGCGGTGGCAGGCTGAACGCGGCACGAGGGCAGGAGCGATGTCGGCACGAGACAAACTGATTGTGGCCTTGGACTTGCCGAGCGCCGAGGCGGGGCTGCGCATGGCCGAGCAATTGCGCGGGCGCGTGGGAATGTTCAAGGTGGGTCTGGAAAACTTCACGGCGGAAGGACCCGTGCTCGTCCGCTTCCTGGTGGCCGTCGGGGAAAAGGTTTTCCTCGACTTGAAACTGCACGACATCCCGAACACCGTGCGGGCCGCAGCGCGCCAAGCCGCGCAACTTGGCGTCCAGATGTTCAACGTCCACGCCTCCGGCGGGCGCAAGATGATGGAGGCAGCACTCGCGGGCGCGCACGAAGGCTCGGCAGGCCGCGGCGCTGGATTGCGGCCGCTGGTGCTGGCCGTCACGGTGCTGACCAGCTTGGCGGGCGAAGACTTGACCGAACTCGGCATTTCCGGCAGCGCTGAGGAAGCGGTGGTTCGGCTGGCGCGGCTGGCGCAGCAGGTTGGCTTGGACGGTGTCGTGGCTTCGCCACGCGAAGTGGCTGCCTTGCGGCAGGCCCTAGGCCCAGGCTTCACGATCGTCACCCCGGGCATTCGCCCCGCCTCCGCCGCGACCGACGACCAAGCCCGCATCGCGACGCCGGGAAGCGCCATCCGGGCCGGAGCCGATTATCTGGTGGTGGGTCGGCCGATCACCGAGGCTCCCGGCCCGGGTGCTGCCGCGGACGCCATCGTGGCGGAGATGGAAAACGCCTTACGACCCGCCTAACATTTTCGTGGGCGCCCAGGACAGCGTGTGGTGAGTAACAAGTATACGGCGGTGATTGAGCGAGACGGCGAGTGGTACATCGCATGCTGTCCGGAAGTTCCAGGGGCGAACGGACAAGGGCGGACAGTCGAGGAGTGTCGAGTAAGCCTTTATGAAGCCATTGCTTTGATACAGGAGGACCAGAAGAAAGGTGCGCTGGACTGAGAAATGACCGAAGATGAGATCCTGGAAATCTTTCGTACGCACGGCGCCCTGCTTGAAGGGCACTGTATTCTTTCCTCGGGCCTGCACAGCGACCGGTACATTCAATGCGCGCTGGTCCTGCAGCACCCGCGGGTCGCCGAGCAATTGTGTTCCGCGCTGGCGGCGAAACTGCGCCATCTGGGCGCGACGGTGGTGGCTGCGCCGGCGCTCGGCGGAGTCATCGTCTCGCACGAAGTAGCGCGAGCTCTCGGTCTGCGCGCGGTCTTCACCGAACGCCAGGAAGGCGTCATGCTGCTCCGCCGCGGATTCAGCCTCGCTCCCGGCGAACCGACGCTGGTCGTCGAGGATGTCATCACCACCGGCGGCTCCACGCGCGAGACCATGGCCGCCGTGGAGCAAGCCGGCGGCAAGGTCGTGGGTGTGGGCGCGCTCATTGACCGCAGCGGTGGGACGGTTGACTTGGGCGTCCCCAAGACCGCGCTCGTCACGCTCGCCGTGCAGAACTACAATCCCTTAGATTGTCCTCTCTGCACATCCGGCCTCCCTGCCGTCAAACCCGGCAGCCGCACGAAGCGGTAGCGCAACATTCGTTTTTCAACGCTGATTATCTGTGGACTGCGGGAGCTTGCTCCCGCCTTTCAAAGCGGCGGCGAGCCGCCGCACTCCAGGGCCGCAAGATTTGAAGATGGATCCTCCGCTACGCGGGATGGCCGGGCGCGGGAGAGCTGAGGACTTTCCTACCGCCGGTACACGATCTTTCCCGCAGCGATGGTGGCAGTGGCGGCGCCTTTCAGTTGCCAGCCGTCGAAGGGGGAGTTGCGGCTTTTGGAGCGGCCCTCGGCGGCGCAGTAAGTCCACTCGAGGTTGGGGTCGAAGACGGTGATATCGGCGGCGCCGCCCACTTGCAGGCGGCCGAGCGGTTGACCGATGATGCGCGCCGGGTTGGTACTCATCAGCACGACAAGGTGCGCGAGCGAAATCCTGCCTGTGTGGACCAGTTGGGTGAGCGCCAGGGCCAGTGCGGTCTCCAGCCCGATGACTCCGAAGGGCGAGTCACCGCTGAGAGGCTTGGCCTTAAGCTCGGGCGCCTGCGGCGCATGATCCGTAGCCAGAGCATCCACGGTGCCGTCGGCGATCCCAGCACAGACCGCCTCGACGTCCTGGGCGCTGCGCAGCGGCGGATTCATTTTGGCATTGGTGCCGTACTTTTCCATCGCCTCGTCGGTAAGGGTGAAGTGGTGCGGCGTCACCTCGCAACTGACGCGGATACCGCGCCGCTTCGCCGCGCGCACCATCTCCACGGCACGCGCGGTTGAGAGGTGCGCCACGTGCAGATGGGCTCCGGTAGCCTCCCCCAGAATCAGGTCGCGACCCAGGCAAACGTCCTCGGAGCAATTGGGAATTCCCCGCAGCTTCAAGCGCTGGGCCACGGGACCCTCGTTGACGACGCCGCCGGGGTGCAGGCTGGGGTCTTCGCAGTGCTCGATGATGGGAGCGCCGATCCCACGTGCCTTCTCCATAGCGCGTCGCATCAGGCCAGCAGTCTTCACCGGCCGGCCATCGTCCGAAAACCCCACGGCCCCCGCCGCCTTCAGAGCGGCCATGTCTGTGAGCGACTCCCCCAGGCTTTCCATTGAGACGGCCGCGATGGGAAACACGTGTGCCAGTCCAATCCGCTCGGCTTTCTCGATCGTGGTCCGCACCAACTCCGGGCGGTCGATGAGGGGCTTTGTGTTGGGCATGGGACAAACGGCGGTGAAGCCGCCAGCGACAGCGGCTTGTAGCCCTGTCTCGAGCGTTTCGGAAATCTCGCCCCCAGGCTCGCGCAGGTGTACGTGGATATCCACCAACCCGGGCACCACAACTTGCCCGCGGGCGTCAAGCGTCTGGTCGGCGGCTGCGGTAAGATTCGGACCAATCTCGCGGATCACACCCTCTTCGACCAGGACGTCAAGTTCACCGTCGAGGCCGTCTTCGGGGGAGAGTACGCGACCGCCTTTGATGAGCAGCGTTGCCATGTGCGAACCATCCTCGCCGCAGGCTTACAACCCGGCCGACCGTTCGAGGGAGTATAGCACCGCTTTGGAGTGTGGCGGTCGGTCCCCGTGTCGGCAGGGGAGCGCCTTTACGGTGCTCCGGTGGGGGGGCGCAGGGCCCCTCTCCTACACCGCCTGCCTGAAGGGGAAAAGCGGAAGCAAGTAGTCTTTTACTGGCTGAAAGGTCTTGCGATGCTCGGGGCAAGGGCCGTAGCGAGCCAGGGCCTCGAGGTGCTCGGGGGTGCCGTAGCCCTTGTTGCGCGCGAGTTGATATTGCGGGTAGAGCCGATCGAGTTCCTCGAGATGTGCGTCGCGCGCCACTTTGGCCAGAATCGAAGCCGCGGCGATGGAGACGGAACGCGCGTCCCCATGGATGATAGCGCGGTGCGGTATGCGGAAATCTTGACGTTTACCGCGGCGCGCGAGCGGCATGGCATCCGTGAGGACGAAATCAGGCGCGGGATTGAGGGCTTGCAGCGCGCGGATCATCCCCACGCGGGATGCCTCGTACACATTCAGCGCGTCCACCTCGTCCGCCGGAATCGCTACGATCTGGAAAGCCAGCGCTTGCGCGCGGATCTCGACGTCAAGTGCGAGGCGTTCGGCAGCAGAGAGTTTTTTGGAATCGTCCACGCCCCCAATGGTTCTTTCCGGGTCGAGGATGACAGCGGCGACATAGAGCGGCCCCACCAGCGAGCCGCGACCGGACTCGTCGCAGCCGGCAACCCTACGCCAACCCTGGCGGAAGGCCGCCGCCTCTAAGTGGCGGGTGCAGGTGAACTCAAGCGGGGCGCGTCCGCGCGGCATGACGGGAGTTTAGCGCACGTGCCGCCGCAGACGCAAATTGCGTGGAGAAGCCGGAAACGTCGAACGTTCTGCCCTGGCTGGCGCCGGGGACACGCTCGCCTGACCGCGGAGGCCTTTGGCCTAAGCACCGGGCGGGAATGAAAGGTCGCGCCTCCAAGACGCGAGCACGCGCTACGCCTCTTGTTCGGTGCGGGCTTCGCGGATGCGGGCGGCTTTGCCACGGAGCTTCCGCAGGTAGTAGAGCTTGGCGCGGCGCACGCGGCCCGCGCGGACGACTTCGATCTTGTCGATCACGGGTGAGTGCAAGGGGAAGATCCGCTCCACGCCGTGGCCGAAGGACATCTTGCGGACGGTGAACGTGGAATGATTCGCGGCGCGGCGCAGGCTGATCACCGCGCCTTCAAAGACCTGAATCCGTTCCTTGTCCCCTTCTTTGATCTTGACGTGGACGCGCACGGTGTCGCCCGCGCGGAAG
>JALHUF010000423.1 GCA_022866195.1 Terriglobia bacterium | reverse complement strand
CCCTTTGATCCCGAGAGCCTCGGTCTCCTCGACAGCCCGCGCGGAGGCAGTCTCAATCCGCGGCTCTACCAGCGCCGACCAACTGAACAGGTCCCCAGGGCCCGCCGTCATGATGGAACGGCGACCCTTCGATGGGACGTGAAGGTCAATGGCGACCTGCCCGCTCTTCACAATGTAAAGGTAGAGGCTGGGGTCGCCTTCGTGAAAAATGGTCCGTCCCTCCAAATACTGAAAGGTCTCACCCAGGGATAGCAGCTTCTCTTGCACGCGCGGTGACAAGTGGGCCAGGAAGGACCCCAACCAATGTGTCTGCTCAGGCATTTTCTTCCCCCAACGGCTCCTTCAGATTGGACAACTTAGCACGCAAGGGGCCAATTGTAGCACAGCCGAAACCGCTGGAGCAGGTTGGAGAATTGCCCCCTACCTCTGCCAAAGCTCGCCTCCGCAAGCCCCAGAATTGAGTTCAGAAACAATGTGTCCCCCCGGGCGGCCAGCAACGACGATTCGTCCGCCCGACAATCAGTCTCCCGTGTGGGCGGCCCACCACAAGCAGGTCTTTTCTCGCACCTCATCCGCCGCGAATGCACAAGCTCTTCAAGTGAGCGCCATGTCCGAGCCAACCCGTCGCCCGCCTCATTCTCGTCCGGCGTGATTCCGCGAGGTCAAGTCAAGAAAGCAGTAAATCCGCTCGCGCCTACGACCAGAGTTCGCACATGGATCACAAGATGCACGTCGTTTTCAGAGCCAGATGGCTCAACTGACTTAAGTAGGCGGTCAGTAGTTACTCTGACTTCGGTTATGAGATTGTCGTTCTCTAAAAGACAGTAGAAGGGGTCTTCGTCAACCGCAGGTTGCTTGTATTCTGTGGGCAGTTCGTCGCCTGTCTCTGGCATTCTCAGAGCGTCAAACAGCACTTTTATGCGGTTGTCAATATCGCCGCCGCTTCGAACTAAGTTGCCAGGATCATCCCTTCTGAGAAAGAGGATGTCCAGAGAGCAAGCGATTCCGAAATCTCTTCCAATGAGCGGAAGAAACCTGTAGCCGCATCTCTCGAAGTTTTTCGCGGCAAGTTGGACCCAAGAGATGGAGGTACTGCCGGGATCGACTATCTGTGTTTCCATCCGCTCGTTTAGGAAGGGATGCCGCCGCCAGAGTTCAGCCAACTGCTTATGCATCACTTTCCTTATCTCATGCTTCTCCTTTATCCGATGGCTACTCTGAGATTGAGCAGGCAATGGACCCTCGTACAATAGGCGAAACTGCATTTCGAATCCTCCGCGAATGTCATCTGGCCAAGGCTGGAATCTCCATACCTTGGTATGCGGAAGAGTGTACTCCGCCGTGGGATTTCCTGTACTTTTTGTAGTTAGGATTCCCTGTGATAGACGGACAGCTTTACTGCCATTTGGCAGGCAGGCATGAAATTGACCCACTACCCGGTGGGGAAGCAGCTTTGCGGTATGCCCGTCGGTTTTCGGGCAGGCGGGCGCCAGGTCAGCCCGGAACCTGGGGACATTACTCGCGCTACATTGACACCTTGATAATCACTTTCTAACGTAAAAACTCTTGCCAGGTAGTTGGGGTTGCCCGTATCATAGTGTGACGCGAGATCGAACAGGATTCCTACTAAGTGATTCCGTAGCGTCGGAGGAACAAATTGACAAAGATGCTTGCCTCAACTCGCAAAGCGGCTATTCCTTTCCTACTCTTGGCTGTAAGCCTGGTGGTGTTCCCCTTCAGGGCATTGGCTCAAGTCAACTCAAATGTTGGCAATGTCACGCTGAGCGCTAGCGTGCAAGACTCCATCTCCGTCAGCCCGGGAGTCGGCACGGTGAACTTCAGCCTGCTTCCCGGCGCTGCCGTGACCGGGACGCCTACGGTTCCCATTACGACGAGCTGGAACCTCAAACCCGCAGGGGGGCCAACAGTGAGGCTGTACGCGTACTTCGACTCCTCGACCGTCGCCCTCACCGATGGAACGGATAACATCCCCTCGGCCGATGTGCTGGGTAGCGTCAATTCGGGGGCGTTCACAGCACTCACCTCGACTGGCCCCTTCGGCGCTGCCGGCGCGAGCTTGCTATTGTTCACGGAAGTCATTAGCGGCGGCAACAAGATCAAGACGCGAAACGACACCTTGGACGTGCGGATTGACCTTACTGGACTTCCCAGTCTGCCGGCGGGCACGTACACTGGCACCATGCGGATTCAGGCTCAGGCTCTCTGATGCACGGAGCGATCCCGGGTTGTTTCGCACGCCGGGTGAGGAGCCCAGCAAAGCAAGGGGGATACTGTTTTCTCCTTTTCCTTTTCGCGCTGCCCCTTGCGGCGCAGACCGTCCGGCCAGTTGTTGTCGAGTACAAAGAAAAGGCAAGAGCGCGTTTTGAGATTGCCAACAACACGCTCTTCCCTCTGAATGTGGTGCTCGAGCCCCGGAGTTTTGACCTCTTTCTGACCGGTGAGCCCACGTTTCGGCCCCTGGATAGCCACATCCACCTGAAGCTCTCTGCCATGAGCTTCCGGATTCCGCCTCAACAGAGTTACTACGTTTTCTTCGAAGCTAAGGCCGACAAGCTCCCGGCGTGGTTCGTCATCTACTGCCTATTCGCCGGCTTCCCCCGCCAGTCCGGCCTGAACGTGCAAGTCGAGCTGCCCCACACCGTGTATTTGCTCCAGAAGGAACCGTTCCAGAAAACGTGCGTTCAGGTCGGCACGGCGGAATTTAACCCCACCACTAACCAGGTGCTCATCGAGCTCGAGAACCAGAGTCCCTATTTGGGGCGTGTCCAGGCGGCCGAGGTGAGTTCGCACCGCGTCAAGCGCCCGCTGGGGAGTTTTCCCCTGCTTCCCCAAAGCCATCGCCGACTGGAAATCGTCTGGACTGCCGCCGAGCCGCCCGAGAAGTTGGTTCTCCGTTTCAGAGGGTTCACGATTGAAAAGGAATTGATAGCTCGCACCCCATGATGGACCGTTGCTCCAGGACCGGCCATCTCAGAGCTGCCGCCTGCAAAGTAGCTCTCAGCCTGCGTCTCCTGCTGCTTGCGGCACCTCTGCTACTGCCGAGCAGCAGGGCGCAGGCGCAGGTCTTCCAACTGCAAGGCGGTTCCTCGACCCTCTACCATGCTCACGGAGGCTCGGTGGAGTTCAGAGGGTCGAACTACGAGGGATGGGTTGGGGTCGGCTATCTGGATCAGCTTCGGTTCGGGGCTTTCCTCCGGACCAAGGTTCGCAACTACACGCTCAGCTTTGG